>JANQEZ010000352.1 GCA_028278115.1 Clostridia bacterium | reverse complement strand
ACAGATTCATAAAAATCACTCAAATGAAATATCAAAACCCCCTTAAGTATTGTAAAACTAAAATTAATGTTTTACTAGCACAACGAGTTAATTTAATTTTCTTTTAATGTCTTAATCTAAAATGCACATATTTTTTTCTTCTAAATAAGTTTTATTGCATTAACCATATAGTTAATATTTTATATTGCTTCTATAAAGGGGCATAAACTTAAAGCATGGTTATAATGAATCAATCCTTTAGCATTCTACAAATAAAATAGAGACGAAGCTTTTGACACATTTGTTTAATCATTAAATAGTGTCAAAACTTCGTCCCTAAATAATTCTATTATTTCTTCCCAACGGTAGAAATATATATTACAAACTTGTTTTTGCCATCAAGTCCTAATATTTCGTTAATACTATCGTCATTATATGCAGCTATTGCACATGCACCGCAATCAATTCCCTCTGCCGATAGATATAAATTCTGGCAAACATGGCCTGCATCTAGGTGTAAATATCTGTAGGCCCTTTCTCCATATCGCCATTTCATTCTATAGGGTACAGCTATCCAAATAAAGGTCACTGCACTTGTTTTTATAAATTTCTGTTTGAGGCAAGCCTCGGTTATCTTATCAGCGTTATCCTCTTTTAAATTTACTTCTATGAGCTTATGCTTTGTTGCAATAAATCTATATACTCCCGGTTTTAAACCCTTTACATTATTTATAAGAAGATATGTCTCTAGGGCATGTCTTGAACCTGCTGATGGTACAGTTCTACGGGTTATTGGAACTGTACGAACTTCCTTTACTCCCTGTGAAGTCCACAGCAAATAAGACAGTTCCTCCATCGTTAGAGGTTTATCGGAATATTTCCTGAGGCTCTTTCTCTTTTCTATAGCATCTATAAGCTTTACATTCCCCAATTCTATATCCTTTGGGTTTGGCAGGTCGATTAGCTTATGCTCTTTATCATATTCTAGCTCTATAGGTGGTTGCTCGATTCCTTTATCTTGATCTGACATTTCTAAATACTGGTACTTTGTATGCTCCATAAATTTCTGTCCCGTATCCTTAGCCATATTATTAGACTCCTCCTCTTTACTTTCTGTTTAGTGAACTAAATTTAACTCATTTTAATTCTTTTCTCATAATACTCAAGTCCTTTATTTCTTTAACTCTCCTATACCCTTTTTTCTCATATAGTGACTCTGGCTGCCAATTATGTTTGTCTGGAAATGATAGAACCTCTATTGAATCATACTCCCTATTTTTCACCTCTAACTCTATTGCGTCTATTAATCTTGAAGCTACGCCATATCCACTTACTTCTTTACGTACCGATAGACAGGTAATCATAATTCCACTAGTATTAATATTTGATACTGGAAAACCCAGCCTTCTTGATACTTCAATAGGGAAGGCTTCAATGAATCCAACTGGTTTACCACAGTAGTATTCTATATATCCAATTAAGTCGTCTCTATCTAGGCTTTCTTTTAAAAAATCTATCTTTAGATTTTCGTACTTAGCCCAGTTCTCTTGAATATAGTTGATTTCATCTATAAATGAATTATACTTGGTACAGATGATACAACTATCTCCAAGGTTTTTTAGGTCATATTTCTTAATTTTAAATTCCTCTCTATCACATTTAAACTTCATTTTATTAGCTTTACCATAATCAAATTGATAGTCGTCTTCTTGAAAGGAAACTCCATAATCTTTTAGAATTTTAGAAATCATTGTTTTTGATGGTGGAAATCCCTTAATTTCATTTCCTTGAATAAACAATTTCCCATAAAGAAGAGGATATTCACCATTATTAATTATACTATCTACTAATTCTTTTTCTATTGGGAACCAAGAGAAGCCCGATTGAAGATTGCAGCCGAATATATTTAAGGCTTGAAAATCAATATATTCTTGATATTTTAAAAATAAATTCTTTAAACGGTCTAGCGATGCAAATGCTTCTGAGCAAATTGGACTATAAAAATATCTAGCTGTGATTTTCTTCAATTAGCCACCCTCTTTATTACCATATTCTTTTTGATTTATATGTTTTAACTTTATCTCTACTGACAAACACTTTATTCCATATCCCTAACATCAATAACTCCGCCTTGAATAAACTCCTTATCACTCAGCAATTTTATGACTTTTTCTGCTACATAATCAGTAGGTAATAGGTTTCCATTTTTCTTGTAATCAATAAATTTTTCAACCTGCTGAAAATCTTCCTTTTCTGTTTTTCGTATTTCCTCCTGCATTTTTGTATCCATTATACCAGGAGCTAAGGAAACTATTTTTACAGTATTACTATATGTATTCTGCTCTAAACCAACACACTGGGTAAATAAGTCAAGCCCTGCCTTTGATGCACAGTAATTTGACCATCCATAAAGTGGTTTTTTCCCAGCACCAGAGGAAATATTAATAACCCTTTTATCACCTTTAAAGGAATTCAGATTTCTTATAAAAGAAGAAGTCAATACAATAGGTGCTATTAGATTTACATGGATATTGCCTATAATCTCAGTATCCTTGCATTTTTCAATAGGCTTTATAGGTGATAAAGTTCCTGCATTATTTATTAAGCTTATGCTTTCAACTTCCTTTAAGTTAAGCTTATCAAATATTGTATCCATAAGCTTTTCTATTTCACTTACATTTGATAAGTCATATTCATAAAAACTCAGCTTACATTGTCTTTCACTGGCATATTTAACTAAACTCTCGTCAGTTTTGCGTGATATACAAAGCAAATAGTTTTTCTTATCAACAAGCTTCCTTGCTATTGCGTTTCCCAAACCCCTTGATGCACCTGTAACAATAAATACATTCATATAAATTACCTCCTTATTTATTCATAGTCATCTTTATATCCTAGCCACTACCCTAACCAAAGATGCTTCTGCCTGTATTTTTAATGGAAATGAAATAATCATCTTTATATGTAATCATATCTTCATTGCGGACATCTAATATACACCCTCTTCCTATAAATTTATCTAATGATATTTTATTTATAGGCGTTTCCCTTTTAGTTAAATGCATGGGTGTATCAATATGAGTCCCTGAATGCATGCCAATTTCCAATCTGGAATTATTGTATTTGTGTAATTCTAAGAATTTATCCTGATACAGTTTAACCCCATCATCGTAGGGATGGGTAATCATTTTATCTTTAATATCATGACTTAGGTCTATAAGTTTAGACATTTCTCAATCCCCTTTTATTTAAGATTTAAAACCCTTAGAGAAGTAAAGTTTATAAAATCTTAGAATTACATATTCTTCTAATGTATGTTACTTTTCTACAATAATTATCAAATTCCTTTAAAAATAAAAAAAACTAGGTTCTTCCTAGTTTTTGTGAATTTCTTTATTATAAAGCTTAGAATCGGTCAATAGTTTTTACACCCTCCAATGAAAATGATGATTTTATTTCAACTAATGTTTCAATAGGACTTTTAAATGAGTTGGCTCTTAACAAGTTAATTTCATTCTCTATTTCGTCTAGAAAATTCAATTGTTTAATCATCTCATTTAGTGCTTTCTTTTCTAAGGATTCTACTCTTTGGAGTTTATTTTTCAATTGCTTTTTACTTTCATATAGTTCTCCTATTGTATTTTCAATATCTTTAATTTTCTTCAAAAGCTTCAACCTTTTAATCTCCAATAAAGACCATTTTAAATTTTCTTCTCTATCCAACAAAATCTTTCCTCCTATGAATATTTTTTCTATATTTGAGTTTAGCCAATTATATAGGTTAGTATTCACAGATAAAGCTTTGTTAGATTATAGGATTATGTCATAAGCTTATTATTTTAGGGTATTAAATTTTAGGGAAAATATTCTATAAGATAGCAAAGAGTCTTTTTCTAAAAGGAGTGTAGAAATTTTGATACAGAGTAAATACATTATGACATTATTACTTTGAATAAATCAAGAAATTGAATAATTTTATTTTGCAGAGAAATTTCATCTGAATTTAATGGCTTATGCTCCTTTGCATCGAGAATCAAAGTGTATTGACTCAGATCAATACTTTTAACCTCTTTCTTAAGCTGTTCTACAAGTATCACCGCATCCTCACTTCCAAACAAACCTGCAATAGTTATTTTTAATTCCTTTTTTTCTGAATTGATTTCAATTTTACTCATTTGTGTCCCCCCCATTTTTATTCTTTTTAGGTAAAGAATTTCACCTCAGAACTGTGCTTCTCATACTCTATAAACTCAAATTCAAAGCTATTGAGCCCTTTGGTTTTCGATTAAATTTCTTTTAAGCGAAGCGAACCTAAAAGTAAAAAAACAACTACATAAATGTAGTTGCCTAGAGATTACACAAAAGATATAGGCAACCTGGCAATCTTAGAAATTATTTTCCCTTAGACCCATAGCTTTGCGACCCTGCCTTTCGACAAGTGTGCCGTTTCTTAAGTTTATTATCTAATGATATATTATATCACATTTTGTCTTTTTTAGCAATTTAACCTAGAATTATCTCCACGGCAATCGCATGAAAAAATATCTTAATAAAAACTTAAGGTTTAAGTTTTTAAAAAATGGCTTTGCACCATCATTTCATGTGATTGGACTTTTCAAT
>JANQEZ010000334.1 GCA_028278115.1 Clostridia bacterium | reverse complement strand
ATACTACAGCTCAATTTATAAAAGAAGAACTTGAAAGAGCTGGTAAAAAAGTTCTTATTCTTAGGTTTGCTGACTACCTAAAAATGATATCTAAACTGTACTTTGGCTGGAGCGGTGAGAAGGATGTTGAAGGGAGGACTATTCTTCAAAAAGTAGGAACAGATATAATCAGAAATAAAGATACTGACTTTTGGGTGTCTGCTGTCTACAGGTTGGTTTGTATTCTTGAGGATAGATTCGATTATTTTCTTATTCCTGATACAAGGTTTCCGAATGAAGTTGAGTATTTCAAAAGAAATTCTAAAAACAAGATACTTGGATTTTCAATTAAGGTTATAAGAGAGAGCTTTGATAATGGGTTAACGGAGGAACAAAAAAAGCACCCTAGCGAAACAGCTTTGGATGATTATTGCTTTGATAGTGTAGTACAAGCTAAAGATCTTTCAGAACTAAAGGAAAAATCAAGATTGATGGCTAGATTTATTTTATTAAACCGAAATGGAATATAAATTATTTTCAAAACGGAACACCGTGTTCACAGCTTGAGGGGTGATAAGTAGATGGAGGGGGCAATAAAAAACAAGAGCTCTGAAAGAATTGTTGTTGGGGTATTGATAAATAATCCAGATTGGGTTGTTGAAATAAATGGACTATCAACAAAGCACTTTTTTGATAAGACTCACAAAACAATTTACTATATTATCAACCTTCTTATTATGGAAAATACACAAACCATCGACAGTCTTTCTATTCTTGCTAGGGCAGAAAGAATCAAAGAAGCGTCAAATATTATAAATTCTAGTGGAGGATACGAGTATCTTGAATCTATAAAAGGACTGACAAAGGGTTATACGCTCCAAGACCTAAAGGGTCACACCGATATAGTTCTAAGCTGTTCCTATAAAAGAGAGCAATTAGAACAAAAAGAGGAATTTATAAGACTGCTTAGGGAAAATCCAGAGTGGAAGATAGTACATGTTAACCAGTGGCTACAGGAGAAGCAATTTACCCTACAGTCAGAGTATAGTCTAGGTGGAGAAGTGAAGCTTATAGGTGATGTTTTCGATAATACCTGGAAGTGTATTGAGTCTATGAGAACAGCTAATGGTTTTATTGGACTACCTTCCAAAATTCAGCTAATAAACGAGTACTTTACCTACAGAAAAGGTGAACTTGTTGTACTTGGTGCTAGAGCGAAGTATGGGAAATCCAATTGGGCTATCAATGAGGCCCATAATTTAGCTGTCAATATGGGGATTCCAGTTGCATACTTTGACACTGAAATGAAAACCGAGACTTTCCTAACTAGGATTATTGCTGTTGACTCTGGAGTAGCAGTTAAAAGGATAGAGTCTGGGGCTTTTATAAATGACCTAGAAGAAAAGACAGCAGTTGAAATGGCAATGGAGAGAGTCAAGAAAGCTCCAATAGTCCATAGATACAGCCACGATTGGACTAAAGCAAAGGTTAGAGAAACAGCTTTACTATTACAAGCAAGGTACGGTATCCAGTTTCTAATTTATGATTATATCAAGGTTAAGAATGTGGGTAAGGGGGTTAAAGAACACTCTGAGCTAGGTAACTGGACTATACTTTTAAAGGACTTAGCTGGAGAGTTGGATATACCTATTTTAACCTTTGGACAGCTATCTCCCTATGAAATCAGGCTTGCCGATTCAGATAAAATAAATAGATATGCTTCTACAATCGCTTATCTACTGCCTAAAACTGAAAAAGCTATTGCTAGGGATGGTGGAGCAGAAGGTGGAAGGGACTATTTGTATATTGAGTACAATAGAAATGGTAGTTATATGGAAGATGAAGCTATAGGTATTAACTTGTACTATACGAGACATAATGTTACCTTTGAGCAAGCAGATTATCAGATTTTAACTGATCCATTCCAATAGGGGGTGACTTCTATTGAAGATAAAAGAAGAATTACTAATGGAGCTAGAAGAACAAATTGGGATTGAGGGCTTGTTTGAGAGATTAGGACTTAAGCAGATAACTAGAAATGGAAGTAACATATATAGCACCTGTCCTTTTCATGATGGAGCCGACAACCCAACAGGATTCTCATACAACACTAAAAAGGGCTTCGGTTATTGTTTTACAAAATGCCATAGAAGCTATGATATTTTCGATATTGTAATGAAAACAAAAAATTCCACCTTTCCAGAATCAATAAGCTATTTAGCCGATTTGGTAGGTGTTGACATAGATTATAAGTTTAAAATCAATAAACTTAAGGATAATTATGATAACTTAGATTTTTTAAAACAGGTAAGAAAAACAAATAAACAGTCCTTTGATGTTGGGATTGAGCCCTTTGATAATTCTGTTCTGAGTACTTTTATATCTAGACTACACACTGTCTTAAGGCAGGAGGGGTTTGACGACAATGTTAGGGATTATTTCAACTTAGGTTTCTGTACAAGTGGTTATTTGGAAAATAGGATTACTATACCAATAGATTCAATAGATGGTGACATTGTTACTATTTCTGGACGTAGTATTTTATCACCAATAGACCTGGAAATGATGAATATTCCAAAGTACAAAATCTACCACAGCACCGATAAATCAAAGACACTTTACAATATCAGTAGAGCTTTGCACTATATAAAAGTATCTGGTGAAGTAATTGTTGTTGAGGGCTTTAAATCTGTTTGGAGACTTCACCAATGGGGAGTTAAAAATGCAGTAGCAGCTATGGGCTCAACAATTTCTAATCAGCAGATATTATTACTCCTTCGGTTAGGTGTAAAAATTATAGTATGTGGTGATAGGGATGAGGCTGGAGAAAAGCTCAATAACGAAGTAGTTGAAAAAGTAAAAAGATATAGTGATGTTGCTGTTATAGATATGTACAAGCTTAATGTTCCATTAAAATCAAGTATATCTGATATTAATAAAAAGCAATATGAGTATTTATATAGGTCTAAGAAAGAAGTTGTCTAGAAAGGATGAGCATGTGAGTAGTACCAACAGAAGTGATGCAAGAAAAGAGCATGTAGCAGATTATTATGTTACTCCTGCTCATGAAATAGAGCTGTTTTTAAAAGAGTTAGAAAAAGAAGAATCATTGATATTGCTAGGAAATATACTAGACCCTTGCTCTGGTGGTTTAAGTGGTTTAATAGGTGAAGAAGGTATGAGCTATCCATTGGCAATAGAAAAGATTGCTATGAGGAACATGGTGTCCCCAAGTATTGAAACAATAGATATCAGAGAGAACTCACAGGCTAACATAAAGGCTGACTACCTAAACATTAACTGTAAAGGGAAATATGACTTGATAATAAGCAACCCACCCTTCAACCAAGCCTTAAGCTTTATTGAAAAAGCTATTGATGATGTAAAGGATGGTGGTTTCGTAATATTTTTATTAAGGCTCAATTTCTTTGGGAGTGTTAAAAGGAAGGGCCTTTGGGAAAGATTCATGCCTAAATTTGTTTTTGTTCATCATAGGCGAATGTCTTTCACTAATGATGGTAGAAAAGATAGTATTGAGTACGCTCATTTCGTTTGGAAAAAAGGGTATAACCCTAAATTTACAAAGTTGCTTGTTATCTGACACGCCAAATAGAAATATAACATATTATCAAAACAAAACTCAGTGTTTACAAGTAGGGAGGACTATAAATGGTAGTGAAATTATGGTTTGCAGTTGCATGTCCTTTATTGGCTTTCATGATGGGATATATAACTTGTTTGAAAAGGAGGTAGGGAAATTGTTAAAAAATGCAGATGAGTTTAGATATAAGGTTTTAAATGTCATTAAAGAGAATGGTGTAATTAGAGGTAGAGACTTAGCAATGGCTTTTAGACAAAGAGACACAAGAACTGTTCGCAGAGCTATACAGAGATTAAGAATAGAAGGTATTCCAATATGTATAAATAAATCTGGGGGATATTACTACTCAAGGAATGAGAAGGATATAAAACCCACGATATCAGACTTGTTATCTAGGGCAAATGAGCTTATGGCTGTGGCAGAAGGTATGTCAAAGGCACTAGAAAATAAGGAGGAATAAGATGGTCGTAAACATCACAACTAGAAACTGTATATATCAGTTTTTAAGCTTGGAAGATAATGTAGGTGTTTTAAAGGGTGGAAGGATAAAGGGAGAAAAAGGTGTACAGGGATATTGGATTACTTCTGTCCAGCTAAATCAAACAGCAGTATTCGTCACTCTAGAGCCTTGTACATTAGTTTATGGCACTGGTGAAGAAGTTAATGTTCTTGAAATGTCTGCAATAAGAGTAACAAAAATAGAAAAAATTGAGGAAGTTTAAAGATGATTTTTAGAGAAGGAAGGTTAACAAGCTCATACACCCAGATTAGTAAATATCAGCATTGTCCCATGAGCTGGAAGCTCCGATATAAGGATAGAATCAAGATTGATTCTAAAAACAAACACTTAGAATATGGTTTAGCTGTTCATGAGACGTTGGAATATCTTTTTTTAGAAAAGAAGAATGGCTTTAATATCCCCTTAAAACTAATTGAAGATATTCTCAAATATAACCTTGAAAAGAGAGATATTCCCTTTGAAAATCCAGTTGAAGAAAAGGATTGGGAATTAAGGGCACAAATAATGCTTGAAAATCTATTTGAGGAAGGCTCTGAACTAGAAAGGTTAATGATGAACTCAACAATAATAGGTGTTGAGCTTCCATTTGAGCTACCGATAGAAATTCAAGAGAGAACATTTATTAATACAGAAACAGGTGAGGAAGAAGTATTTGACACCGTTTGGATAATAGGATTTATTGACCTAGTGTTAAAAACAGATGAAGGTATCGTTGTAATAGATCACAAATCTGGGAAAAAGAAATTCCAAAAAGCTAAATTAAGAAAGGGCTTGCAGTTTCCAATTTACGCTATGGCAATCAAACATCTTTTTGGAGAATATCCAGTAAAAAGTTATTACAATTTTACAAAGATACACACTAGTCAAGAATTACTTTTTACAGAAACAATCAATTTAGAGATGATTGAGAAGATGAATAAAAGGATGGCTAAAACAATATGGGCTAAATCTCCAGAGATAGCACTAATGGATATAAGAAAGGTATTTGATGGAATGTATATATCTTCTGAAAAAGTAACCCCAAGTCCACTGTGCTACTGGTGCGACTTTGGTTTTCACAATACAAACATATGTAGAGCTTCGAGTAAATGGAAGCCGAGGAAGGGGGCTTAGAAGATGGATAAATTTTATTTTAGTTCAGCTATGAACGCTACTAAAAGCAAAATAGCTTATGGTGATGTATATAATCATAAGAGTGATATGTCGGAAGTATTTATAAAGGATTATGAGAAGTTAGTTTATGTGGTGATAAATGATTTACCCTATGTACATCAAAATGCTGAATACGAGGATTTAGTTCAAGTAGGCATGACAGCTCTTTGGAAAGCTATTGAGGAGTATAATAAAAGCCATCACCCATGTAAGTTATCAACATTTTGTTATCGAGCTATTAAAAATGATATTTTAAATTGGCTAGAGAAATTTAATGCAAAGAAAAGAAAGAACATTCCTATAGATAGTCAGACCTATATCAGTAATTTTGAAGATGAGGTAATAGGGAATCAAATTATTTATGAAATGAGAAAATACCTGTCACAGAAAGATTTAAACCTCTTTGTTGATAGATATGTTACAGACTTATCTCTAAGACAGTTAAAGGAGAAGTATAATCTTTCAGAAAAGACTATAAGTAGACGTTTAAGCAAGTCTAAAAATATACTCAAAACCAATATGAAGTGGGAAATAGGGTAAATGGATAAGCACCCATTAAAAAATATAACTTAAATTTAAAACATGTGAATAGGGGAGAACCTTGAATTTACACCTGTGGACTCAGTGTTTACAGGATTAAATAGAAGGAGGGCAATATGAGCAAACAAGATAGATTAATAATTATTAGAAAAGACCAATTAACGCTATTAAAAAAGTCATTTAAAAACAGAATCAAGATGATAGATTTAGAGCTTAAAGAAATTAATGAGGAGTTAAACAAATGTGAGTAGGTGACTTTATGAGTAAATTAGTCAGTATAAATCAATTAATTGAGGAACATAAAAACATAGTGACAAGCATTATATACGGATTACCTTACGTCCCCAAATCAGTTGAGTATGAGGACTTAAAACAAATAGGCTTGATATCCTTGTGGGGGTCAATGAAAACCTATAGACCAGAAAGAAAAATGTCATTGAAAAATTATTTATACATGTCAGTCCGTAGAGATATATACGACCACTTAAAGGGACTGGCTAGAGATAAAAGGAAGGCCATTGAGCCACAAAGGTTAAAGACTCAATCAAGTAACTTTGAAAGTGAAACCATAGGAAAAATGATTGTTTCAGAAATGCAAAAATATGTATCAGACATTAATATAGCGATATTTGTTGACAAGCATGTTCATAAGTATACTTATTCAGAGCTATGTGATAAGTACAATATGAGCGAGGGACAAATAAGTAATAGGCTACATCAAACAAAACTGAAACTCAAGAAAAGACTTATATGGTAATAAGACAAAGGGGGCAAGAAAATGATTCACCTGCATGTCCATACAGCTCAAGACAGTTTTCTTGATAGTACTAATACACCAAAGGAAATTGCTCGGAAAGCTAAAGAGCTAGGTATGAAAGCTGTAGCGATAACAGGACATGGTTATGTATCATCACATATTGATTTTTACAAAGCTTGTAAAAAAGAAGGTGTTAAGCCTATACTTGGTTGCGAACTTTATGTTTGTGATGACATTTCAAGTAGAGATTCTGATAAAAGATACGACCATTTAATAGTTCTTGCCAAGAATAAGGTTGGATATAAAAATTTATTGAAGATTGTTAGTCTTGGGTTTAGTAAGGGTTTCTACTATAAGCCTAGAGTAGATATGAAGCTTCTTGAGAAATACAAAGAAGGTTTAATCGTTGCTACTGCTTGTTTAGGTGGTGAGATTCCTAGAATGGTACTAGCAAAAAAATCTACTAAGGCTATTGAGTATAGGGTAAGAAAATATGCTAATATCTTTGAGGATTTTTACCTTGAGGTACAGCCAGCAAAAAATAGTCATCAAAAAAGAGTAAATATTGTATTGAGCCAGATTTCTAAAAAGACTGGAGTTCCTTTAGTTGCTACATCGGATGTACACTTTTTAAATAAAGAAGATTTTGAGCTTCATGGTGTATTTATTCAGATTAACCAAAATAGGGATAACGAAGTATATAGAGACTGCTATTTTAAAACTGAAAAGGAAACAATGAAAATTCTAACAGACCATATAGGATTTCATAGTGCTCTTGAAGCAATAGCAAATACCTATGAAATAGCTGACAAGTGCAATCTTGAAATAGAGCTGGGTAAAAGCTATCTTCCAGACTTTCCTATTCCTGCTTCTTTTAAGAGTCAAGATGAGTATTTATGGCACTTGATTAAGTTAGGTTTTAAAGAAAGAAGGCTAAATAGACTAGCAAAACATAAGCAAAAAGGGTACTGGTATAGAATCAAAGAAGAATACAGGGTCATAACAAAAAAAGGATATTCTGGTTACTTCCTTATAGTAAGGGATATTATTAAGACCTGTCACGAACATAATATAGCTACTGGTGATGGTAGGGGTTCAGCAGACAACAGTTTAATATGTTATGTGGTTGGTATTACAAATGTGGATAGTATCAAGTATGACCTTAATTTTTCAAGATTCCTTACAATGGAAAGAAAGTCATTGCCAGATATTGATATGGATATATCCAGCAAGCAGAAAAAGCTTGTTATTGAGCTTCTTAAAAAGAAGTATGGGGAGAATAGGGTTGCTCAAATTTGTACCTTTAGCTCTCTGCAAGCAAGGGCGTGTATTGATGCCATTGGTAAGGTTCTAGGTTTATCATATTTAGAAACAACAGAAATTAAGAAATATATTCCCGACCAAACAACACTTAAGGAAGCTCTTAATGTCGGCTCAGAGCTCAAAGAAAAACAGAAAAAGCACCCTAAATTATTTGATTATGTTTTAAGACTTGAGGGAATTGTTCGGGGTATATCTGTTCATGCTGGGGGAGTGGTTATTCTACCTTCTGGTATGGAAATGTGTGATTTTACAGCTATAGCCCTTTCAAAAGATAAGGAAAAAATCACCCAGCTTGAAATGAATAATATAGAGGAAGTTGGGCTCGTTAAATTCGATGTTTTGGGAATATCAACCCTAGATGTTGTTAGCGACACCTTAAAGCTCATAGGTAAAGACCTTGATTATTTAGATGTTGCTACTTTAGATTTCAATGATGAAAAGACCTACAAGCTCCTACAGTCAGGAGAAACAGATGGAGTGTTCCAACTAGAGAGTACTGGTATGAAAGATGCTTGTAAGCGTGTTGTTCCAGGGTCAATGGAAGATATCATTGCGATTCTAGCACTTTACAGACCAGACACAATGGGCGAGTTAGACCATTATATAGAAAGAAAGCATGGTAGGGAGGAAATAACCTATCTTCACAAAGACCTTATACCTATATTAGAAAAGACCTATGGCTGCATGATCTATCAAGAGCAAATAATGGCTATCACTAAAAAGTTCGCTGGCTATAATGATGGTGAAGCAGATGGTTTTCGTAAGGGTATTGGTAAGAAAGATAAAAGCCTAGTTAGAAAGTTGGCTCAAGACTTTAGAAAAAGAACATTAAAAAATAAATACCCTAATGAAGTTACAAACAAGTTATCTGATGATTTAGAGGAAAAAGGTGGGTACATGTTTAACAAGGGTCATGCTTCTGGTTACGCAATTCTCACATATAAGACAGCTTATTTGAAAGCAAATCACCCTATAGAATTTATGAGTGCCTTAATATCAAACCAAAAGAAACAGACAGGTTCAACAGATTATGACTCTATAGGGTTATATATAATGAAGTGTTTAGAAATGGGTATTCAGATTAAGAGCCCAGATGTTAATAATTCAGATATTGAGTTCACACCACATGATGGCTCAATCTTGTATGGGCTTGGACTTATTAAAGGAGTTGGGGATTCAGCTCTTAGTATTATTATGTCTAATAGACCGTATAAAAGTTTTGAGGATTTTTTAGAAAGGTTTGGTACTGAGAAAAAAGCTGTTACTTCATTAATTAAATCTGGGGCTTTTGATTTTACAAACAGGTCAAGGAAAGAACTTTTAGAAAGCTTTAGAGAAGTAAGATTTAACAAAGGATTAGGGACAGAGAAGCCCATAATGAATATTAACGTTAATCACATTAAATATTTACTAAATAATAAATTAATTAAAAGTCATGAAGCGAATAATAAGGAATATTGCACAAAGGTTCTTAACGAGCATAGAAGGGTAAAAGACCTAGAGTTATGGAGAGAAAAAGTCTTAGAAGGTAATGAATATAGTTGGGAGTTTGAGACTCTTTCATATCACTTGAAAAATGATATATTGGTAGATGAAACCCTTAGATGGAGCAATTATAAGGATGGATTTTATCATGCTAAACTTTGTGGTACAGTAATTCTAATTAAAGAGGTTAAAGTAAAAAAGGGAAAATCAAAAGGAAAAACAATGGCTTTTTATGAGTTTGCTACTCAAGAAGGAGTAAGAGAAGGTGTTGCTTTTCCAGAGGTCTATAGTAGGCTTAAGGATAGGTTGAAAAAGGGTTCAATGGTTGTTGTTAGAGGGAAGAAAGAAAACAATAAGTGTATAGTCAATGGTGCTATGGATATTATGAAATGGAAGGAATTGAAACAATAGCATACTTGTGAACTCGGTGTCCTATTATTTGAAACATTAGCAAACTTAATTAGGGCTTAGGCGGTGGAATCATATGTGTAACTAAGTAAAAGGATAATGCAGTTGCTAGTATAGTGATTATAATAACAATTGTTATAAGTACCTGTGATCTTTCTCTGTTTTTAAGCTTATAGGGCCTATTTCTATAAAAATAAACGAACAGTATAGATACTATTGCGTCTAGTCCTTCTGCAATTGTCTTGGGACTAATACCTATATATTTTTTCCCAGAGTGTTCTAGATTCATTACTATAAAGTGGTCAAATTTTTTTCCGCTTTCGACTCTCGTTATAATTTTGGAAAATAACAAGAGTACAAGTAATATACCATATAAAGCACTAGTAATCATAAGAAATAGGTCTTTTACAAAGACAGCATTTTCATAGCCGAAGACTTCAACCAAGTAATTTAAAAATAACATGCTGTGACCACCTTAATCTGTGTATTTTTCAATAATATCTTTATAAAAGGCAAAGATTTCATCATACAATTTATGTTTTTTATCATCATCAAGCTTATTATTTTTTTCTATATCAATTATCATTTTTTGAACAGTTATATTGTCTTTTAAAACTTCCCTTGCAACTAAAGGAACTTTGCCAAATTTCGAGAATAGCTCTGCTTCATCTATATTGTGATAATCTGCTAATTGCCGAATAAGTCTGTCGCTAGGGGTTTTGTTGCCACGCTCCACTTCACCGAGATAGTTATGGCTAACTCCAAATTCTTGTCCGAGTTTTTCAAGGGAGATATCACGCTTGTTTCTTAGTTTTCTAAGAAATGCCCCAGCTTCTAGTCTTTGAGTAAATTCTTTTACTTTCTTATCTATGTTCTTCATAGCGTTGCCCCTTGTGTATGTTTTTAAACATTTTATTTGAAAAAAGGTGAGTTGGACTCAATCTAGTCTAATTTAGAAAGAGGATGTTGCATTTTTTAGCTATAGACTATATAATTATTATTTTTATTTTCTACTTTGCCTATTCAAGAAAAATAAACTAGCAATGTAAAAGCTTCAATGTTGTATAACCAAATTATACTCATTAAGCCAAATATTTTACAATGAAATCGGGTTAAAAATATGTTATCATTGATTTCAAGACTTAACAACCTATTGGTTGCTAAGTTTCAAAACTTCAAAGTTGTAATACAAATAATTGATAAGTTACTTAGAAAGTAGGTGAGCTACTATGAAACTGTTCTTAAAGCTGGATAAAATAAGCCTTGAAGGTTTGTGTAGCCAATTTATAGACTGTGTGACTAATAAGGAAATAACTAAAGATACTGCAATTCTTCTATTGGGGAACTTGGTTGATTTAGATAAGGTTGAGCCAGATAATGAGCTAGAGGAAATGATTTTTAACACTATTGATAATATAGATTTAAAAGGGGTATAGAAATCCCTTTTCCAACACAAGACGATACGAAACATAACTTAAATTAAAAACGGAAAACTTGAAATCCTAAATATAGGAAAGGTGATTAATTGGCTAAAAATGAGGGGAAGCAGTTTGAGAAGGACTGGAAAGATAGTTGTCCAGATGATATTTATATTGAGCGATTTAAAGACAATCCCATGTGGAGAAGCAAGAAGAATGTAAAAGTGAGCAAAAATCCATGTGACTATATTATGTATTCTTTTCCTTATATGTTCTTATTAGAAATGAAGTCAACTAAAGGAACAAGTTTTAGTTTTAGTGAGAAAATTATTAAGAAAAATCAAATAGATAAGCTACTAAAGGCAGATAGAGTAAAAGGCGTTATAGCTGGATTTCTTTTTAATTTTAGAGAGCGTAAGACTAAAAAAACTAAACGTGAAAATATTGTGTACTTTGTCCCAATAAATGAATTTGTCAAATTCAAAGAAAGTACAAACAAGAGCAGTATTAATGAAGAAGATTGTAAAAAGATTGGCATTAAGGCAAGTCACAGGAAGAAAATAACACACTTTCTATACAATGTAAAGGATTTTACTCTGCAAGCTTCATTAGAATATGAGAGAGGATGATTTAAAATGGCCAAAGGAAAGCCTATAAGGGCTGGTAGAGGCGTTTTAAAGATTGGAAGAATAACAATGCCAGATAAAAAGCTTGTAAAAAATAATACTAGGATAGAAGAATTAGTTAAACAAATGATAATCAACTCAATAAGAGATGAAAAACAGTGTCGAGCCTTGTAAAATAAGGGCTTGACCCTTATTTTATTGTATGATAAAATATTTCCAAACATAGTATACCACCAAATATAATAAAAACACCACTTAAACATAATAAAAATGGAAGAAGGTTTTTATATATGAATTTTAATACAAATCAAGAAAGATATGCGATTCTAGTAAGAGTTTCAACAGATAAACAGGCTAATGAAGGTGATAGTATTGATATGCAAGTCAATAGAGCTATGGATATTATCAGAAATAATAATGGAATACACTACAAAACATATATTGAGAGTGGAGTGTCTGCGACCAAAACAAATATAGAAGATAGATACGAGCTAATAGAAGCTTTCAATGATGCTAGAAAAGGATTGTTTGACGTACTTATTGTCTATGCCAGAGATAGATTATATCGTAAGGTTGTGGATAAGCACATTATCTTCTCTTGGGTTGGAGAAAGTAAGATTGACTTAATATTTTCACAAACTGGTGAAAGATTTAAGTATGACCCAGATGACCCAGAACAAGAATTTATGGAAGATATTAAGGCTTCTATTAATAGGCTTGAAAGTGCAAAAACAAGAGTGCGGGTTAAAACTGTAAGGGCTGACAAAGCTAAAAGAGGTGAAGATAATGGTGGGAATTTACCTTATGGCTATATTAGAACAGAAAACAAGATAGTTCCAGTGGAAGATGAAATTCCCATAATTAAGGAAATTGAAGAACTTTACTTAGCTGGGTATGGCTTGCACTCAATAGCAAGGTGGCTTAATGGTGATGAAGTTAAAAAATTAGGTATTAGAGAAGGAGGAAGAGTAAATAAAAGAAAACAACACGCTAGGTCATCAGAGTATTGGACTAAAGATGTTATTAAAACAATCTTATTTAATCCTTTTTATACAGGATATAGAGAATATAGCACAAATGGAGATAAAAGGCTAAATAAAAATAAAGCAGAAATAAAAATAGCAAAAGGACAACATACTGCTGTGAGAAGTGAGGGAAGGCATAGAGCTATTCAAGCTATGAAGAATAAAAAATCAAGAGAAAGAAAAGCACCGAATTTTTATAATACTACCTTTTTACTTAGCGGTTTACTATTTTGTGAAGAATGTGGTGAAAAGTTCTATTCAAGAAACTCAACAAGAGCAAATGGCAATAGATATAGTTACTATAGTTGTAGTTCAAAAGTTACCCAAACAGGTAAAAAGGGTTGTGAAAATCATGCATATAAAAAAGAAACACTTGAAGCTTTTGTTGTTTCAGAACTAAAAAACTACTTCAATAATATGCCATTTGATAGTTTGGTAAAGGACATAACAAGTGAACTTAATAATAAAAACAAACAAGCTCAAATTGACTACAATAATGTAGAGAAAGAAATTAAAGCACTCGACAGAGGAAAGGCTTCAATGATAAAGGCAATACAGAGCCTTGATCCAGCAGACATATTGTATGATGAGCTTAAAAACACTTATGAGGAAGAATTGAGAAATATTATTACTAAGCTGGCTGACAACAGGGTGCGATTAGTAGATCTGAAAGGTAAGATTGAAGAACAGCAACATGACATTAATTTAAAAGATGATATTATTGAAAAAATGAAGAACTTTTCCCGTGTTTTTGAATCTTCACCAGCACATTTAAAGAAAGCATTACTAGATGAGATTATTGATAAGATTGAACTTAGCAAAGAAGGAAATATAAATATTAATCTTAAAGTTAAGTTGAAGCAGATTGAGCAAAGAGCAGAACTAGTAAAACTTGGAGACAAAAGGGATTTTATTAACTTTGGCGGTGTTGGTGATACAACCACCTTAATAGTTGGACCAATCGTAGCAGCAGCAGGTGTGCCTGTAGCTAAAATGTCGGGAAGGGGCCTGGGCCATACAGGTGGAACTATAGATAAGCTTGAGGCATTTAAAGGTTTTTCTGTGGATATGGCAATAGAAAAGTTTATTGACAATGTAAATAAGATTAAAATCGCCATAGGCGGTCAAACTGCAAATCTGGCTCCAGCCGATAAAAAACTATATGCCCTTCGTGATGTAACGGCTACAGTTGATAGCATTTCCCTAATAGCTGGCAGTATTATGAGTAAAAAAATTGCTTCCGGAGCAGATGCAATAGTCCTTGATGTTAAAACTGGAAGCGGAGCTTTTATGAAGGACGAAGATAGTTCCTTTGAGCTTGCTAAGGAAATGGTTGACATAGGAAATAATGTAGGAAGAAATACAGTAGCAGTAATTACTGATATGGACCAACCCCTTGGATACGCAGTTGGAAATGCATTGGAGGTTAAAGAAGCCATTGACACATTAAAGGGTGAAGGCCCTAAAGACCTTACTGAGCTCTGCTTAGTATTAGGTTCTCATATGCTTGTTTTAGGAGGCAAAGCAGAAAATGCTAAAGAGGCTAGAAAAATATTAAAGGATATAATTGATTCAGGAAAAGGATTAGAGAAACTAAAGGAGCTTGTTAAGGCCCAAGGTGGAGCCCCTTCCTTCGTCGATGAGCCATCGTTATTTGAAAGTGCAGCTATAGTAGAGCCTGTTACTACTTCGGATTCGGGATTCGTAAAGGGAATTAAAGCCGACGATATTGGAAAAGCAGCTCTAGTACTAGGTGCAGGTCGTGAAACAAAGGAAAGTGAAATTGACCTTGCAGTTGGAATCATACTTCACAAAAAAATTGGAGAATTCGTAAAAGCAGGAGAATCAATAGCAACCATATATGCAAACCACCCAGAAAAACAGAAGACAGCTACTAAAATGATTTTAGAAGCCTATGAAATAACTAAAGAAGAAATTAAGCCTAGAAAATTAATCAAAGGAATAGTTACAAAGGATGGTATAGAGAGATATTAGGTACGTAACAAAGCTGATAAAAGTTGCTTTGTTAGTTAGTAGTTAGTGGTTCGTAGTTCGTAGCCTGCATGCTATTCTTATAGGTTTAAAAACAAAACTCTATATAGAATAATTTTGAATTCATAAATTATTTTGGGAACTAAGACCTTAATTTATTGAACTGTAAATTAAGGTTTTTTTGTTCTTTCCATCAATCGTATGTTTTCTATTCCCTGTGGTATTAAAGCAATTTTTGAAAATAAAGACTTAGGAGAATAATATCAGTAGCATGAACTATCAACTAAGTGGCTTTAGCAACCTTTGTACAGTTTTAATCTTGCATCAATGCTGCTGCCTTCTATTTCAAGAACAATATACGAAAACCAGCGTTCCTTTCTTTTACTAGTTGGAGAACCGGGATTTAGCATTAAAATACCATTTTTTGTCTTTATAATTGGCTGATGACTATGACCGAAGATAATTATATCTACATTTTCACCATCAAATGCATCATAGACCCTATCTATAGTTGTTTTTTTAGAGCCATGTCCGTGGAAAATGCCAATCCTATAATCTTCGATTTCAATAATTTCTTTTTCATTTATACATTCCCTTATATCATCATTATCAACATTTCCCCATACACCAACAAATCTCTTATAATCCTTTAAGGTCTGAATTACATCAATACTCTTGTAATCTCCAGCATGTATAAGCATATCTATATCCACCATATGAATATCTAAAAAGGCATTTAATTTATTTAGGTCTTCACCTATATGAGTATCGGAAATAACACCTATTTTCAAATCATCACCTCAGTAAGTATTATACTATATATGATTCCTATACTATTATTATTCTCACCAAGCACTATATTAAAACAAAATATAGATGTGTGACCGAGAAGCTTTACTTTCAATGTTTTGCTGTGAGCTGTCAGCCGTTAGCTAGTAGCCGAATAGGCATTTTAGTTCTGGCTTACGAAATATTTCTAAAAAAGGTTAAGTTTCAGGGTCACACATCTATAGATTGCTAAATGAATATTTGCTTCTAATATTGGCTCAAATTAAACATAGATACAGAAAACATAAGTAAAAATCACAAAAGCATGACAAAAAGTAAAAATATAGCTAAAAATGTAAAAATATATTGAATCCAGTAGGAATATGTAGTAATATAAATCTATATATGGAATAATTGACCAAAGATGGCATTTGGAATAATTGAAGGAATACATTAAAAATTCTTATAAAAAGGGGGGAGCTTTGATGCCAAAGCTGCATTTAGCAATCGCAGATAAGGATGAGTCATATGTTGAAAGTGTGGTAGGGTATATAGCAAATAACTATCCCCAAAGATTTAGGGTCAGCTATTTCACCAAGTATGAACATCTAATAAATTATTTTGCAAACAATGAAAAAAGCCTTGATATACTGCTCCTATGCCCCCAGTGGTATTCCCAATCAATCCCTAAAGATATTATTGACACTCCAATAATCCTAGCAGAGGGAAGCACAGACAAAGCATTTGGTGATTGGCAAGTGATTAACAAATATCAAATTGGAAGCAAATTGATTAACAATATAATTAATTGCTTTGCACAAAGCAATCCAGACATTTACTATAAACATGGCTCTGATAAAAAGACAAAGATAATTTCTGTATATTCTCCAATAGGAGGATGTGGAAAGACAACCATTGCTGTAGGTTGTAGTATTAATTCCGCCCAAGGAGATAATTCTGTATTTTACTTAAATCTAGAGGAGCTTCAGTCAACACCATATTTTTTTGACTGTGAATCCAAAGAAAATCTTTCCAATATACTATATTACATAAAAGAGGAGAAAAAAAATATAGGATTAAAAATCGAAGGAATACGAAATAAGGATTATCAATATGATATTCATTATTTTTCGCCTCCCGATACAGTCATTGACATTAATGAAACGTCGCCTAACGAAATACATCACCTAATACATCAATTAAAAACATCCAATAATTACGACAGGATTTTTATAGATATGCCTACAAATATAAATGAAAAAAGCATCTCCACATTAAGACAAAGCGACCAAATAATATTGGTACTTTCATATGAAGATGTATCAATGCATAAAATAGCTGGGTTTATGAAGGAATTAGATATGCTTTCAAAGAGAAATGAATTAGATATCAATGAAAAAATTACTATTGTTTTAAATAAAGCTCCATTTAATAAAAATTCTCAAATTGGCATATCAGATTGTAATGGAAAGCCCATAGAAGTACAAATACCAATTATTGAAGAACCCATAACTATTTCTAAAGATAACTACAGGAAAGCCTTAAATAGGGATTATAATTATTCAATTAAAGAATTGCTTAAGAGAGTAAACCAAAAGCTTGAGCTTCAAAGGGATAATGTAATTTAACTCGTTGTGCTAGTAAAGCATTAATTTTAGTTTATCAATACTTAAGGGGGTTTTGATATTTCATTTGAGTGATTTTTATGAATCTGTTTTAACCT
>JANQEZ010000331.1 GCA_028278115.1 Clostridia bacterium | reverse complement strand
GTTTTGGAGATGTATAAATTAAAGTCTCTACTTGAATCCCTATAACAGGATGGTTTGCATGAAAAAAAAAATGTTTAAGGTTTATATATTAGGTATACTTACAGGGCTAGTCAATGGTTTGTTTGGTTCTGGAGGGGGAACTCTTTTGGTCCCTGGAATGATTTTTTTGCTTGGAGTTGAAGAACATAAGGCACATGCAACAACTATCTCAATAATTCTTCCCCTTGCAATTGTCAGTACTTATATTTATTACAGCTCTGGAGTTATGTCCCTAAATGTTACACTTAAAGTAGCTGTGGGTGGTGTTCTTGGGGGGTATATTGGTGCAAAGCTCCTCAACAGAATTCCCAGCAATATTTTACGAAAAGTATTTGCAGTTTTTATGATGATAGCAGCATTTAGGATGGTGTTTTAGATGATCTTCTCTATTATTGGTTTTTTTTCTGGAATAGTTAGTGGTATGGGCATCGGTGGAGGCACTATACTTATTCCTTCACTGATCTTTTTTACAGCTTTAACACAGCAGCAGGCCCAAAGTGTAAATCTTTCTACCTTCATTCCCGTAGCTGCAATTGCAGTCATAACCCATATAAAAAATAAAAATATTGAAAAGGGAGTTTGGCTTCGTCTAACCCTAACGGGTATTATAGGAGCATTTATCGGCGCTCAGTTGGCAGTAAGGTTATCGTCGGTCTTACTTAAAAAAACCTTCGGTATATTTCTATTTGCTATGGCTATATATCAGTTTTTTTATAAGAAGAAAGGTGACAAAGAAAATCAATAATCTTTGTCAGTTCGTAGTTCGTGGTTAGTAGTTCGTAGCTAAAACTGATATAATAGTTTCTGAGATTTCAGATTTTAACGTCACGGTCAAACAAAAAAAGCGTCAATCCAGACGCTTTCACTTATTCTAGTGCTACTAAAACACAGTCATAGTAGACGTATTTTAATCCCTTCTCCTCTGCTAGTTCTATAACGTCTTCATCAAAGGTTCCGGGTTGAAACCAGACATATTCTATACCGGTATTGGCTATATCTTCAACCGCTTTTTTGCTTAGCTTAGGATTTACAACCATATCTACACAATCGGGCTTCATTGGTAAGTCAGCTATGCTCTTGTAAAGCTTATCTCCGTCTATCTCATCATATTTAGGATTTACTCCATAAACTTCATAGCCTCTATCCTTTAATTTTTTATAAATTTTATAGCCGAATTTAGATTCATTTGGTGATGCTCCTACTACTGCCCAAACTTTTTTATCCAGCATTTCTTCTTTAATTCTCTCTATTTCTCCCATAAAAAAGCCTCCTCTATAATAAATAAGCTATTTCAATTATACCCATTAATAAAAAAAGCTAACCATCAATTGCCTTTCCATCATAAATGGTAAGATACACTGTATCCTTTTCTTCTATAGCTGCTTTGCCATTACTCACATCTGTAATTCTGCTTACAAATTTATTGCTTAATTCTTCTCTACAATATACAAAGATATTTACTTTATCATCATAGGTGGTTTCTTTTATTATATATTCCCCATTCACGAGTTCGTTTTGAACCTTGCCATGAAGTGTATAATCAATTCTTATGAGGAACAGTTCATTAACAACCCTTTCAACCACCTTAGCTTCATTTATTGCAAGCTTTGCAGCATTTGTATAGGCCCTTACTAATCCGCCTGTTCCCAGCTTAATTCCTCCATAGTATCTAGTAACAACTATAACTACATTTTTTATTTCTTCCTTTTTAAGCATTTCAAGTATTGGTATTCCTGCGGTTCCAGATGGTTCGCCATCGTCGCTATATCTTTGTATTTCATTTTTTTCACCTAGTAAATAAACTGGAACATTATGTGTGGCATTCCAATGTTTTTTTTTGATTTTTTCAATAAAGTCCAATGCCTGTTGTTCAGAATTTATTGGCATTGCATATCCTATAAACTTTGACTTATTAATAACTTCTTCTGCTTCTCCGAAGCTAAGCAGCGTTTTATAATCAATGGACATAAAATTCACCTACCAAAATAGTAATTTCTTTAATAAAAGCAATCTTAATTTATATTTTTAACCTATTTATCAAATACTATATATAACTCAGATTTTTAAAAAGGAGACTGATTAAATTGCATATCGTTTATCATTGTGTTTCAGGATGTCATTCTTCATCTACTGCTGCAGCCATTCATCTAGGCTTACTTCCTATAGATTATAAGCCTAGTTATAATGACTTAATAAATCTTCCATTTTATGATCAATTGGAGGAAAAGGATCGAGGAAAATTAATAGAAAGAGGAATTGATAGTCAAGGAAATAAAATATATACACTGGGGAGAAAATACTACGCTCACCTTGTTCTTCCTGTGGTTATTGATACTTGGAGGGCATTTAATCAAAATGAAAATGACTTGCTCCTTGTAAATACTCAGTCCTGTGTAAATGGTTCTATGAAGCTTGGAGCATATTTGTCTAGAGACTTAAAGCTTACTAATATAGGCAGACCTATGGTTGGAAAAGGAACATTACGGTCCTATAATAATATAGCTAATATAGTTAAAAACACTAAAAATTCCCTTAACTAATGCTTTTAATAATACTTTTATTTATCCCCCTTAAGACTTAATTCTCTGAGTTTTATTTTAGCATCAATGATATCCTTTTCTACTCCTATACCAAATACTTTTTATACCTGTTAAAATCCGCTTCATTTAACTCTGTTTCTAGATATGTGCCATTTGCTTCGTAGCTGACATTATACACCTTACTCTTTTCATGTAAGTATGAAAAGACCTCCCCCTTATCAAAGGGAATAAGCATTTTACATTTAATCATATCCTTAAATATATATTCTTTTATGGAATTAACTAAACAGTCAATCCCTTGGCCCGTTAAGGCAGATATTATAACTGAATTTCTATCCTTAGTTAATATCTCACAATCAGCCTTATCGCATTTATTAAAGGCATAAATCATAGGTCTGTCTAAAGCCTTTAGGCTCTCTAAAACTTCATTCGTTACTTTAATCTGCATATCATAATTTTTATTTGATGAGTCTACAACATGTATGAGAAGGTCAGCCTCTATAACCTCATCAAGGGTTGCCTTAAACGCATCTACAAGATGATGGGGCAGTTTACTTACAAATCCTACTGTGTCAGTTAAAACAAACTCCTTTTTATCGTCTAAAATAATCCTTCTATGGTATGTATCAAGGGTTGCAAATAGTAAATCCTCAGAATAAACCTTTTTACTTTCTGACTCCTCTGTACTTAGATCAAGTAAGCTATTCATTAATGTAGACTTCCCTGCATTAGTATAGCCAACTAGTGAAACTACAGGGACTTTATTTTTCTTTCTCTTTGCTCTTTGTATTTCTCTATGTTTACTCACTTCCTTGATTTGACGCTTTATATCACTTATTCTATCCAATATCCTTCTTCTATCAAGCTCAAGCTTTTGCTCTCCTGGACCCCTAGTCCCTATACCGGCTCCAGTCCTTGATAATGAATTTCCAAGTCCAACTAGTCTTGGGAGTCTATATCTAAGCTGGGCAATCTCTACCTGCAGCTTGGCCTCCTTAGTATGGGCACGTCTTGCAAATATGTCTAGTATTAATGTGGTTCTGTCTATGATTGCAACTTTAAGAATCTCCTCAAGATTTCTTATCTGAGAGCCAGTCAATTCATCGTTGAAAATTACTGTATTTACATCAAGGGCTGTACACATAAGATTAATCTCTTCTGCTTTTCCCTTTCCTATGAAGTATGCCGAGTCAACCCTATCCTTATTCTGTATTACCATATCAAGGACATTTGCACCAGCAGCCTTACTAAGCTCTTTCAGTTCCTCCATAGAATCCTCTATATCAATTTCGTCTCTTCTGCCTGTATTGATTCCAACAAGTATGACTCTTTGCTCAAGCTCATTTATAATTTCATTATTTTCATTAACTAACATCTTTCATCATTCCCATTTATTATTTATTGAACTATATGTATATTATAATCCAGTTTGTAAATTCTTACATCAAAATTTACAAAAAAAGCCTTAGACTTTTTTTGCAAAATAGGTTCATAGGTAAAAAAAGCCAATCAGAGATTGACTTTTTCACTTCTTCCTTTGAGCTATAATATGATATTTATCATCATCGTGTCCACCCTTAGGCAATACTTCAAAACCACTTTCTTTAAGCATGTCAAACAGTTCATCTGAATGGTCGGCTGCACTTCTATCCATAGTAATAATCAATTCTTCGTCATAACCAACCTCTTTCAGTACATCTATAAGCTCTACCTTTTTATCCATTTCCAATTCTTCTTTAAAATTTATAAAACGTTCCGACATCTTTGACCTCCTATTCAAAATGTAAAATAGTTTTATTACTCAAAACTATTCTTTGTATAGAAAATTAAATTATTCTTAATTTCTATACATATTTGTGATTGAATAATTGATATTTAATTGTAATTATCCAATTTTCTCAGGAAAAAAATACAATTTTAATGTCATCTATTACTCTTATGTTTTAGGAAGTCATAGAATTTAAAAAATATCTATTTTTAAATTTTAGGCTGTTGACAAACCCGAATTTCTTTGTTGTTGCCTCA
>JANQEZ010000284.1 GCA_028278115.1 Clostridia bacterium | reverse complement strand
CTTTATTTTTATATCAAATATAAGATTTTAATAAAGTTATATGCTTATTTAAAACTAAGGAGTATTTAATTATTAAGTATATATTTTTTTTATTTCCTTAAGTATTCCCACTTCATAGCTTTCATTTATTTTGGTTAAGTAGTATATACCTTTATCACAGTACTCCTCTATATCTCCCTTTAAATAATTTGAAAGCTTACAATCCATTTCTTTTTCTTTAATGATTCTTGCTATTTCAGCCTTTACTCTATACATCAATCCTTTTTCATAGGGATTCTTTACCTTTTCAGAAAACCTCTCAGCCTTTTTAAGGTACTTTATGGAGTCATCACATTTGCCTTCTCTTACCAATAACATAGCATAAAATCCATTTGCAGTGGAACGTGCCCAAACAAAGTCAAACTTTTGATATAGCTCTATGGCCTTTTCAATGTATTTCTTTGCTTTCTTAAAATCACCCTTATCGTATGCAGCTTGTCCAGCATTGGTGCTTACAACAGTCACTCCACCTATCAATCCCTTTTCCTCACATATTTTTATTGCTTTATCATAATGAATGATAGCTCTGTCAAATTCCCTTCTATATCTCCTACTATCACCTATATAATTATGTGCCGCTGCTATATTTGAGATATACTTTTCCTTTTCACTAAGTGCCTTAAAAATATTTATTGAATTCTTTAGAAGCCTCTCACCGTCAGAATACTTTCCTTCCATAATCTTCTGAAGTCCTTTAAATCTCAAAAGAATTCCCGTTTGACCCTTCTCTCCGTACTCTTTTGTTATTCTAAATGCTTTTCTAATATTTTCACTCATGAGCTTATTGTTTCTAGTGTTTATACAATAATATATGAGCTTCATATAACCCTTTATTGCAGATTTATAATCCTCTAATTCCAGTGATTGTTCTATCATTTCATTTATATTTGAAAGACCATTATCATAGTCGCCCTTCATAATATGATATCTTCCAAGAATATGCTTAAAATTGATTTCCATATTAATTATCCACTTATGGGCTTCATTCTCGTTTTTCACCTCCAAAAGCAATTCACTTATATTTTTTGATTCATTAAGAAATTCGCTTTTAAACTGTAAATTTTGATACTGGGTCTTATTAATATAGTCGATTACAGGGAAAACTTCATGGCATAGGTTTAAATATCCATCTATATTTTTTATTCTGTATTTTAATACCCCTGCTTTATTACCTGAATTATCATAATGATATATCAATCTTGAGTACAATATACTATCACTACTATTGTTTTTTAGCTGCTTCTCCAATAGCTTTGCTATTTTATTATGGATTAGCCTCTTTTTTGAATAGGATAACTGAGAATAGATAAATTCTCTAAGCTTTTGATGGGTAAAAACAAAGCTAATTTTATCTCCATCAACAAATTCCTTAATTAAATATTTGTTTTGCAGTTCTTCAACTATCTCTATGAGTATCAGTTCATTCATCAAAGTTAATTGTTGAAGGTCTTCAAAGGTAACTTTGTCGAAAAAGACTGAAGCAATATTTAAGATTTTTCTACCTTCTAACGAAACATTAAAAAATCTATTTTTTAATATATCTTGTAATTTAGGGGTCAAAACTTTCAGACTATCGCTATACTTAATACTATTTAAAAGTTCAACTATAAATAAAGCATTGCCCTCCGTTTCGTCGTATATTGAATACTTCATCTTTCTAGGAAGCTTATGCTCAGGCATAGCCTTAGAGATAAAGTCTATAGTTTCTACCTTATTAAAGCGGTTTAGATTTATTCTTCTTACCCTTTCATACATTCCCATTTCAGCTAAAAAACTGTCTATATTTTCGTCGTGTCCATGCCTACAAGTAGCTATTATAATTATTGATTCATTTTTATTATTTAGGATAATGGTTTTGAGCAGCGATAAGCTCATACTATCAATCCATTGCAGATCTTCAAATACTAAAATTATTTTATTTCCAGAAGAAATTCGTTGAAATATTTCCAATATGGTTTTCTCTACAGTATCATAGCTAAGTGATTCAATCTTTTCAGATAAATCTCCATAATCACCACCATATCTGTCCATGAAAGTAGGGAAAATATCTCCTATTATCTTTCTAAACATCATTGGTATATTTATTTTTTCCCTATTGATTATCATAGCTAGCTGCTGAAATATATTATTCCAAGGCTTTAGCAGGAATCTCTCTTCAGCTTGATAACAATTAGCTATAAAGTAATAACATTCTCTATCATTCGTTGAGCTTAAAAACCTATTAAGCAGCTTACTCTTACCCACACCAGTTTCTCCAAGTATTATCATTGAGCTGGCATTATTATTTTTCAATAACCTACTATAGTTTCTATTAAGTATATCTAATTCTTTGCTCCGACCGTAAAAAAACTCTCCAGATTCTTCTTTCTTTGATGTCTGTTTAGCTGATTTTTTTCGGACTATTTTTTCAAAAAGCTCTGTGGTCTTTATATCTGGAGCTATGGATAATTCTTTATCCAACAATTTCACTAAGTTATTGTAAATATTTATACATCTATTATAATTTCCAGCTTCACCATATACCTTCATTAAAACTCTATAAGCATTTTCATCGAAGGTATCTATTTCTATTATTTTATTACAATATCTTTCTGCTTCATGCAAATCTTTACTATCCATCAGCTTGTATATTTCTTCATACAATTTTTTTGTGTAAATATCCCTATTCTCATTTCTTATCATAAGCATCCAAGCTTCAAAGTTCTCAGCATCCTTTACAAAAAAACCTTCAAGGAATTCTCCTGAATAGGCTTCAATAGATTCAACTGCGCTGCAGTTTTGAAATCTATCTATGTCCAATTTTAAGTTTATATCTGGATTTAGCTCTATTATTGTCCTTTGAGGTGATACTAGAACATCTTCTTTAAAGACCTTTTTTATTATATATACAGCATTCCTTAAATTCTTCTTAGCTGCTGCAAGTGGAATATTCGACCAAAATAAATCTACCAGAACATCTCTAGAAGCCCTTCTTTTTACTAGCATATAATAAAAGAGTGCCTCTGCCTTTCCGTAGGGAAATATTACTTCTTCTTTATCTTTTTTCACCATAGGAGATCCAAATAACTTTGCATATATCGACGTCACATATTTCACTCCCTAATCCTCTTACAAGTTGATCTGTTAGAATTAAATAGGAATAGTATTTTTTTATTTGACTATTATGATTTGACAGAAATTTTATAATATTTTTATAATAACATAAAAGTCTGTAGATTTTAAATATAAAAAAGCAAACTTGGTACATAATTGTACTAAGTTTGCCTAAATCCCATAAATATCCAGCAATAAGCATAGACAAAGGGACAGGGACTTGTCTGTTGATAGCAGCCAACTTCTTTTTTCAGACAAATCCCCTGTCCCCTCGTCTGTGTGTTGCTCTCTAATGTGAAGCATCCAATCATGGTTAAATGATCGTACATTTTTATTGAGCTCATCATCTACTACAACTAATTCAACTTTATCCAAATATTTTTCTATATCTACTTATTGCCTTATTAACATTTAATTGCACTATGAGGCTATTCTCCATCCTCGTGCTTTAGTACGCCTTTCCCAGAAGCGTTTATATAGGCCATCTTTATCAATTAATTCTTGATGTGTACCTTTTTCCATCAATGTTCCATCATCTAGCACCAATATCTGGTCGGCCGATTTAATAGTGGATAAACGGTGTGCAATGATTACCAGGGTTTTTTCCTTTACAAGCTCCATTATCGCTTCTTGAATATATTTTTCATTTTCAGGGTCAACACTTGCTGTTGCTTCATCAAGTAGAATAATCGGTGCATCTTTTAATATTGCACGAGCTATGGAAATCCGCTGTTTTTCTCCACCTGATAAAGTGTCACCACTTTCACCTATAACAGTATTATAACCATCCTTTAGCTTTAATATAAAGTCATGACATCTAGCTTTTTTTGCAGCTGCAATAACTTCTTCCTTGGTTGCGTCGGGTTTACCCAATCGGATGTTGTTAAGCACAGTATCATTAAATAAGTACACTTTCTGGAATACCATACTGATATTTTCCATTAAATGATCTACCGACATATCTTTTACATCAATGCCGCCTATCTTTACACTGCCCTTTTGAACATCCCAAAATCGAGCAATTAAGTTTGTAACTGTCGTTTTTCCGCATCCTGATTGTCCAACTAGGGCTGTCATACTTTTTTCAAGTATTGTAAAGCTCATGTTTTTAATCACATTTTGATCTTCCTCATATGCAAATGATACGTTTTCAAAGGCTATATCATGTGATTTCATTTTTTTTGAATTAGCTTTTTCCTGTAATGGTTTTAAATCAGTAACTGCATAAAAACGATCAAGAGATGCATCCAATATACGAATAACCAATGCTGCTACTATGGATGCACGTGCAGGCAAAAACATCTTAAAAACATAGATTACTAGCATAAACAACAATGGAATGCTTATAGATGTCTGTAGTGCAAAAGCACAGCCAGCGAATATCAATACTCCAATACCGACATCAAATACATAGCCATATTTACTAATAGACGGCAGCATATGCTTTTCTAAATCAAGAGCATTGTCACGAACAGTATTAATGGTATCATGCATCTTTTTAGCTTTTTCTCCAGTCATATTGTAAGCTTTAATGACTGACAGCCCTTGTATGTATTCCAAAGCCGCTTTAATCAGTTTTCCTTGTGTTTCCTGCCTTCGTTTACTTAAACGCTTAGCTATTTTTTGATTGTTATTTAATGCTATAATGGCACCTATGGTAACCAATGATAATATAATAGTTAAACGCCAATCAATGATAATCATATATAAAAATGCTACAATTATGCTTAAAAAACCATTCAATACCGTATCCAACATCTTAACTGAATGATTTTCAATAAATGTCAACTCAGTAGTTACAACGGCTGATATATCACCAAGATTTTTTTCTCCGAAGGCACCCATGGGTAAACGTTTTAGATGGTTCCCTATATTTATTCTTTCATTTGCAACATTTTCAAACCCTGAAAGACCTGCAAATTTGAAAACAAGATAATTGAATATATATTGTAAAATTAAACTTGCTGCAATCATAATAAATGTTAGCCATAAATCATTTATTTTCAATTCACCATATTGTTCAGGCGTTACTATTTTGATAAGAACATATAATATTGCAGCTATAGGCACAGCAGTAAAGAGCCTTGCGAAAAAGCTAAATATATAGGATATCTTTATTTTCGTCGCTCTGTCTTTTGAAAAAAACAATATGCGTTTGAATATTCTAAACATTTTCTATCACTTCCTTAGTTGTAATATCCCAATTCATTGCTTCTTTGTGTGTTTTCCACATTGACTTATACTTAGAACAACTATCAAGTAATTGCTGATGTGTTCCTTGATTTAAAATTTTGCCTTCCTCTACAACTATAATGTTATCAGCATCAACAATTGTTGAAAGTCGATGTGCTATAATAATGACGGTTTTCCCTTTTATCAACTCATTAACCGATTCCTGGATTTTATCTTCACTTTCAGGGTCAGCAAATGCAGTAGCTTCATCGAGTACAACAATCGGTGCATCCTTTAATAATGCTCTGGCAATTGAAAGCCGCTGTTTTTGACCACCGCTGAATCGATCTCCAGCATCTCCACAATTTGTTTTATATCCATCCTTAGTGTTTTTAATAAATTCATCACACACAGCATTATGTGCAGCACGTTTAATTTCATCATCGGTGGCATTGGGTTTACCCATACGAATATTTTCAGTTATAGATGCGTTAAACAAATAAGAGTCCTGTGACACATAGCTTATAGAATTCATCAGCGTTTCAAAAGGAATCTCTGAAATATCCGCTCCACCAAGCATAATCGTACCTTTATCAATATCCCAAAATCGCATAATCAATTTAGCGATTGTTGATTTTCCTGAACCAGAAGGACCAACCAGTGCGGTAACCGTATCTGACTTACAAGTAAAAGAAACATCCTTTAAAACGTCCTCTTCTTCGTAAGCAAAAGTAACATTATTAAATGTAATGCTGTAATCTGAAGGTTTTTTTACTCTATTTTCATTTAGTTTTAGCTCGTTTTCTTCAAGCAGCTTGTTGATTGCTTGTTCTTTTACCGTCAATAAAGCAATATTATCTAAAAAATTGGTCAGCCTAATAAGCGGTTCTGCAAAACCTAAAGCCAATAACATGGATAGAATATAATCACTCAGCGTTACAGCCCCATTTAAAAAGAACATACCACCAAAGGGCAAAACAAATATTATCGATGCAGGCAACAGAACCAGGTAAGCAATGGAATATTTTCTAGTATGCTTTGCCCAATCGATGACATTATTTCTAAAATCAAATATCGAATCGGTATATTTTTTATAGGATTGAGTGGTTTGGTTAAAAGCTTTAATAACCTCCATACCAGTTATGTATTCCACAATGGTTGTATTCATATGACTGCTGGATTTCATATACTTATCCATTCTTGGTTTATAGTTGCTAAACATCAACATAAATGCTACCATACCAATAGGAATAGCCGCCAGTGTAAGCAAAGCCAATTTCCAATCGATTATAAACAACAGGATTATTGTTAATAGTGGTGAGAGCATATTTGCAACACCTTCTGGTATCATATGAGCTAAAATTATCTCCATTGATTCTACATCATCCACCAAAAGCATCTTGATGTTTCCTGATGTGCGTTTTTTGATTTCGCCCATGGGCATGCGTATAAGTTTTTCTGAAATCGCTTTTCTAAATTCACCTAAAAGAGTATATGCATTGATATGTGACAATTTCAAAGCATATCCCAATAAAAATGTCTTTAAAAGCAATGTGATTAAAATTGTACCTACTAATATAACTATACTTGATAATGTTGGATTGCTTTGCTCTACAAACAGCATAATAATACGATGTGCCAGCAAATATGCCACAATCCCCAGCAATACACTAAGTGAAGCAAACATTATACTTCCCCAAAGCTTACCTTTTCTTTTGTCTGCATAAGCAAACATTCGTTTTATACTTTCCATAATTACCTCCTTAAATAGCCTAGTCTGATTTTTATCAGATGAAAGTTATTGTATATTTTTTGCTGCTTAATAATCAATCTATTGCTACTATGTTAGCCTATACTAAATCAAGTGCAAAAAATAATTATCTCTTTAACATGGTATTCCATCCACCTTCAAAAAAACGACGGAGCATTTTAATATAGTGATCAGCATCTTCTTTAGACATATTATGGACAACAATTTCAAACACACCAGAAAAAAAAGCACTGGATACGATGTGCAGCAGCTCTGGTGTAAATCGCTTAGAGGTTGGCATGTCTTTATACATATCCTCAAATAATTTATGATTGTATTCTATATCTATTTCAACAAGCTCATGGATAAAATTTTCATATTCAGTTCCTGATGCACATTTTGTTAGTAGATTAAAGGCATCATAATTATCATATATATACTCAATCATTAGAGAAACTTTATCATCTGAAAAGCTCTTCATTTTTTCCATTTTTATATTATCCGGTAGTTCTAAAAATTCTTGCCTTGCAGAAATGAGTAAATTTTTTATACCTTCAAAACTAGGATTAACCAATGCTGCAAATAAGTTTTCTTTATCAGAAAAACGGACATAGATTGCCCCTTTACTTGAACCTGCTTTTTTAGCAATATCTCTTAAGGAAGCATCCTTAAAACCTTTCTCCAAAAATTCTTGCTTAGCACACTCTAAAATTCTTTCAGTTACACCCTTAACTCGTTTAGCCATTGTCTCCTCCTTTTATATCAAGACCACTGGTCTTAGTATAATGTAAATTTTATCATTTGTCAATTATTTTTAATTATTAATAATTATCAATTATATTGAAAAACAGTAGCTGACTTCTCTTTTCAGACAAGTCCCTGTCCCCTTGTCTGTACGATGGACCCCTTATCATTGCCTAACGCCTATATCACCTTTGGCGTTCGGGACTTTCACCCTATAGATTGCACCCATGCTGGGCCCACAACGAGAAAAGGGGCTGTCTCACAATGAAAATTGTGAGACAGCCCCTTTTTCCTATTTATCGCTCTTTATAATATTTACTTATTAATATTACTTTCTAAAAATTGAGAAATACCTACAACTGCAGGGTCAACATATTCGGGCATCCAGTAAAGCTCAAAATGACCTGATCCCTCAATAACCAGCTTATCCTTTGGTCCATTAATTTCCTGATAGAATCTTTCGGCCCCTTCAGCTGTTATAGCCTGATCCCCATATACAACGTAAACAGGAACTGTATCAAACATATTTGTAAAGTCAAAAATAGAAAAACTCAATATCGCATCTGTAGACATTAGACTCAGTCCATTTTTCCAATTAGGAACATCTCCCGGCTTACCTGGCAAATAATACTCCCTCATACCAATGGTAATAGGTCTAGCTCGCTTCATTTCTTCCTCTGTCTCAGGTACAATTTTAGTCATTATATCCTCGCCTGTTTCATAATATTGTTGACGAGCTTTAGCTGCTGCTGGCATTAGCATCTTTCTTAAATTGGCTGACCCTCCAAAGGCTTGGAAATAGTCATCAGCAGATGTTAAAAATGGGCTGACTATTGCTACAGCTTTTATCCTAGAGTCAAATGCAGCTGCATAGGTTGCATATCCTGAGCCTGCACACATGCCTATGCTAAAAACATTGTCCACATCTACTTCTTTCAGTGTTCTGATAAAACTAACTGAATTCTTGATATCCTCTGTTACTCTGTAGGGATTCTGTAGCTGTGGATGACCCTCGCTCTCTCCAAAACCCCTTGGGTCAAAGGCTAAGGTTACAAATCCCTTATGGCTCAATTTCTCTGCATAAACCCCAATGGTTTGTTCTTTAACTCCAGTTGCAGGAGGGTTTATAACAATGGCTGGTCTCTTTTCCCCTTCAGTATAATCTTCTGGCAGATAAAGATTAGCCACAATTTCTTCACCTTCACTTATATATCTTACTTCATTTTTCCCAGGCTTTAAAGAACTTAGACCTTTATCTTGGCTGACATCTGCCTCCTTTATTACAGGCTTTTCATCTGACTCGCTATTATCTTCTTGATTCGCATAGCCAAACCCTACAATGCTAATTGCCAATGTAACCAATAGAATAATACTTAATACTTTTCTCATAATTCAAATTCTCCTTTCTTAACATTAAACATTTTTTATTTAGTTAGTCCTTACATAAATATTCTCAGTAAACTCGCTTTTAGAGAACTATGTAATATTAAATAACGTGACGTTACGT
>JANQEZ010000240.1 GCA_028278115.1 Clostridia bacterium | reverse complement strand
TCCTTTCCCACCATAGAAATAAGGGGAAATCATAAATTCTTACATACTGAAACCGGCGACGTATATAGAATTTTAAAAAACAGCCTTGGTGGTGGAGCTGTAGAGTATTCTCTAGAGAATCACTCCATAGGAGCCGTTGAAATCAAGGAGGACAATACATATTATAATGGACAAAGTGATGGAAGATCAAAATATGTAATGATTGAAAAAGACGGTAAAAGAACTTATTTTTCCTCCGACGGCAGGATATTAGGTATCAAGGACAGATATGATAATAAAATCAACTTTGAATACTCCACCTTAAACTACACAGTAAAACACTATACTAACACAAAGAGACTAATCACAAAGATAACTGACACCGTGGGGAGAGTTTTAAATATAGAATATAGAGAAGATGACAATTATATCCCAGAGCAAAATCAAGACGGCAGCTATTCCGCAAATCTGCAGGGGAATTTTCAAGTTATTGTGCACCTGCCCGATAATACCCCCCAAAACCTATCCGACAATTTAAAGATTGTTTATGATAAAATGGCTGTGACCCATATAACAAGTACTCTACAGGTATGGAATACTAAAATACACAGGGTATTTGATGTAGATGATAAGATAAAATATGACTATCACTTTCAACAGTCTGAGCTTGGATTTACTTTTTTAAATGGAACTAACTATACAAAGAACAATACCCATGTGCATATAAGTCAAGTAAACCATAGCAGAACCAATAAAATAAAAAGATATCTATACGATGTATATACAAAAAAGCTTGGTGAAGCTGGAAGTATGCAATATAAGAAGGTGAGCGACAATGATGATATTTATTTAACAGAATTCTCCCACATCAACCAAACAGCGTACTTAAAAAATAAAATATCCTATACCTACACCAACGAACCCGATGGCTTTGGCTATGCTGGGTATAATGGTGAAGATCAAAATTATCTGAAAAATAACTACACATACTCATCGGAAAGGAGCGACAGAAGGGGAGCAAAAACCAAGTATACCTATAATGGTCTACATGAGCTTTTACATATCGAAAAAAAAGGCGGCAATCATAAAGAAATAATTACAAAAACCTATGATGAGAACAAACTGCCTAGCAAAACAAAAAGAGTAATATATGATATCGTTAATGGTATTGAAACAGGTAAATCAGCAGTTGAAATTGAAAATTTTGTATATGATAACTACGGAAATCTGACCCAGTATACAGGACCCCAGGCATTAAGAGATGCCAGTGACAATATTATCGGCAATACATATACCACCAAGGATGGTATAACCGTAAATGAACATACGGTAGTATATGATTATGCCTTGGATAAATATCATAGACTGCAGTCCAAGGAATGGAAGCAGGATGCAGATACCATATCTAGAATACAGTATGAAATCGCTACAAATGGAAATGTAACAAGGATGACTAACATCCATACTGAAAATGGGGTCGATAATTCAATAATTACTGACTATCAATATGACAGCTACGGAAATATGACTAAAAAAACCCTAAGCAGCAAATACATAACCAATTATGAATATGGTATTGATAAGGACGGCATAAACCATAGGGGAGCATATCTTACAAAGCAATACAGAGTAGTGGATGGAGTTGAGATTTCTAAAAAATATGTCTATGACTTTTATACAGGTAATAAAGCTGCCGAGATAGATGAAAAAGAAAATAGGACCAACTATCAATATGATAGTTTAAATAGAATCAATAAAATAATCTATCCAAATTCACTTTTTAAACAATATATTTACCATGAACACCAAGAGAAGAATAAAGAAATAGAGTATATAGATAAGAAGGGAAATAGATTTTTATATACCTATGATATACTTGGAAACCTTTTAGAATATAAAGCTTGGGAAAATAGCAGCAGTCAATGGATAACCCTAAGAAAATGTAGGTACGATTCAAACAGCAACAAAATAAAAGAAACAGACTCTCGAGGCCACAGCAATAGATTTTCATACGACAGTGCCAATAGACTTATAAGTAAATCCTTCTGGGAGAATGATGCCACAGAGATTAAAGCAATGACACTGGGCTATATAGTGGGATATGATGCTGCTTTTCCTCTATATGTGGAAATAACAGACGAAGAAGGGTATAAAACTAAAAACTATTACGATAAATTAAACCGCCTTGGAAAAAAAGAGAAAACCCTTGATAAAATCACATTCCACCCCACTATATATGAATATGACTACGTAGGAAACAAAACAAGCACAACCGATGCCAGGGGAAAGACAACAAATTATGAATATGACGACTTAAGCAGATTAGTCAAAAAGAAAGACCCTCTACTCAACGAAACCATATACAAGTATGACGAAAGAGATAAACTAATTCAAAAGACAAATGCCAAAACCATATCCACCTATTATGAATACGATAATCTAGGAAGGCTCATTAGGAAGAAAGAACCATCATCAGATGGCGGTATGGCAGTAACAAGATATGTATATGACAAAGCAGGAAATAAAATAAAGGAAATAGCACCAAATAACTATATATCAGCAAAGGATACCCCACAGGAAGTAGAAACAATGGCGGGAACATCCTACACCTACAATAACATGAATAGGATAACCTCAGTCAAATCTCCAGAGGGAAATATCATAGAATATAGAAAATACGATGGAAACGGCAACCTAGAAAAGTCAGTGGATGGTCTAAGATATAATGGAAGTATTGAAGCATCCCCCGGAAAAGTATATGATTACGATTATGCAAATAGAATTATAAGTGTAACCGACGCTAAGAACAATAAAATAACCTACAGCTACGACAATGAAGGAAACATTGAAACAATTACCGATGCCAGAAGCAAAGTAACCACCTATAGCTATTATCCCGGCGGTAAGCCTAAAAATATAACCTACCCTGATAATGGATATGTGGAATATACCTATGACAAGAGGGGCTATATAAAAACCCTAAAAGACCAAAGAAATAATATTACAACCTATGAATACAATGGCTTTGGTCTACTAAAATACCTTCAGGACCCATACCTAAATAAAATAGAGTATGAATACTATCCCGACGGTAAGCTCCAAAATCAAAAAGATAAACGGGGAAATCTAACAAAATATTATTACCGAGACGATGGATTACTAAACTATAAAGAAATCCCACTGGAAAAGGACAGCAGTGGAAGCATCATATACGGAAAGGAAGCTTATGAATACGATAATCTGGGTAATATCGTAAAAACCACCTTAACAGGAACAAAGGATTTAACCTCTAAAAGAGAAACCATCTATACATACTATGACAATAATTTAGTAGATACAATTACAAATAACAGTGGTGGATATACAAAGAGCTTCTATGATAAAAATGGAAACATAACAAAGAAGAAAACCCTTAGGGAAGCAGGAATATATGACATAAGCAGATATCAATACGATGCTAGCAATAGACTAACATACAGTATACAGCTAATAGACGAAGGCGATATATATAATGCGGCAGCCCTAAGCAATATAGCTAACCTTAGAGATAGTGAGTACATAGGAAAGATACAGATAAAAACGGGATATGAGTATGACATATTAGGAAACATGACAAAGACCATTGACCCAAGGGCCTATGGGTATATCCAAACCGATGCAGAAAACAGAAACAATTACACAACCAGCTACTCCTACGACCTGTTAAACAGACTGGAGAAGATAACTAAAAAGCATAATGGACAGAATATATATACTCAGTACCACTACGACGCAGCCGGTAACAAAAAGGCCGAGAGAAATGAAAGAGGTTACTATACAGTCTATACCTACGACCATATGAATAGAATCAAGACTATAACCGACCCAGAAACCGACGAAGCCCTTAAAACCATAACACAAACAGCCTTAGAAAACCTTGTAAATAATGATACAAACACACTCAAAAAAACACTTAGCTATACCTATGACTTAGCAGGTAATATTGAAAAGCTAACAAATGCTAAAAATTACAGCATAACCAACAGCTATGATAGCTTGAACAGATTAGAAACAGTGAAGAACCATAATAACGTAATAATAAACAAGAAAAAATATGATGCAAATGGAAACATAATAAAAGAAATAAATGCAAAGGGATACCTGTCTGGGGTAAATGACCAAGCAAGATATGGAACAAAATATACCTATGACTTAGCAAACAGACTAGAAGCAGTACTAGACCCAGTTGGACAGGACAGGGGACTAGAATTCACAAATAAATACACCTACAATCAATATGGAGAAGTAATAAGTAGAACAGATGCCCTTGGAAATACAACAGAATATGAGTACTATAACACAGGAAACCTTGCAAAGGTCATAGAAATCACAGCCCAAGGAAATATAGAGACAAGCTATACCTACGACAAAGCAGGAAATAAAAAAACAAA
>JANQEZ010000396.1 GCA_028278115.1 Clostridia bacterium | reverse complement strand
TCTTTTTCCTTTAAGGTCTTAGCAACTGCTAAAAATTCATCCCAGTTTGTTGGAGGCTTTAATCCATGTTCATTAAACCTCTTTTCATTGTAAAAGTCTATCTCTACGTTTGGTCTGTATGGCATGAAATAAAGCTTCTCACTAAATTCCCCAACTGGGATTAAGGATTCTATTATTTCACTGGGAATTAAATCTCTATATTCTGATAAGTCCTCAACTAATCCTTTATCAACCAATTGAGCCAAAGCCATATTATCCTGTGCAATAATATCAATTTCCATTTTGTTTGCGATATTCATAGCCTCAAGCTTTGTTATTAAATCTGATGCTTCAATTTGAATTGGATCAATCTTTACATTATGCTTTTCTTCAAATGCTGGAAATACTTTATCCTTCATAACTTCCCACTCTGATTCACCAAGTGCCATGCTAACCCTCAATACCTTTTCTTTTGAAGCAGCTTCGTTACTCTCTGAGCCAGAACAGCCAACGAAGGCTGCAGCTACTAAAAATGTGACAAACAGCAAGAGTATAATTTTTTGAATGTTTTTCATAGATAAATCCCCCTAATTATAATTTTATTTGATATTATTTTATTGCACCCCCAAGATAATCTGATTTTAGATACCTTTGCAGGGCATATGTTATTAATGCAACAGGTATGGTAAGTATTGTTGCATAGGTAGCGGTTTGAAAGAATCCACCTCTATTGACGTAGTAGTATACTTGTAGAGGCAATGTATTCTCTGAAAGTGATAAATACAATGCATAGGTAAACTCATTCCATGAGTTAAGCCATACAAATAGTGATGCTACTGCTATTCCAGGGGTTGCTATAGGAATAACTATGCTTATAAGTGATCTAATCCTTGAAGCACCATCTATCATTGCGCTTTTTTCAAGATCAACTGGTATGACTTCAAAGGTTCCCACTAAAATCCAAGTTATGAATGGAAGCTGTTCTATTAAGTGGGCCAAGACGAGTCCAGTATATGTATCCATAAGATTCCATCTAATAAATTTCACTGATATAGGTAATGCAATCCCTACATTTGGAAACATTCTTGTAAAGAATAGCGTTAGTATGACAATATACTTCACCTTTTTTGGCAGCCTTGAGATAACGTAGGAAGCCGGTGTGGCTATGAAAATCGCAAATATTGCTGTGAGGGTGGCTACTACAAAGCTCTTTGTAAAGGCAGGCCACAGTCTTCCTGATGTAAGGACCTTTTCCCAATGCTCCAAGGTAAAGTTGTGAATAAGGAAGGTCGGGTGCTGGGTAAGTACATCAACGGGCTCGCTTATAGATATTTTTACTAGTATGTAAACAGGTATTAAGGTGACCAATGCAAATACTACCAAAAGAGGGAAGTATGATTTATCAATGATTTTGCCAAATCTATCTTTACCTATAGTCTTCATTATGCTAAGCCCTCCCCTTTATCAATATATTTTAGATATAGTGAAACGAATATCATTATAATCACTAAAAGTATTGTAGCAGCAGCTCCAGATATATTAGGATTGTTGTAAAGTCTATATTCTTCAAATGCAAATGTGGCTATAACCGGTGTATTTTTTCCTGCAAGTATCATGGGCAATTCAAATATTCTAAATAAATCCACTGCCCTTATTATTACTGTCATGGTTATAGATGGTTTAAGTAATGGTAATGTGATATTTTTAAAGGTCTGCCACTTTGATGCACCATCTATCTGTGATGCTTCATAAACCTGAAGGGATATTGATTCCAAGCCTGCCAGTAGCAGCAATGTGACTATGGGTGTTACCTTCCACATGTCTGCAAAAACTATCATAAATAAGGTTCTAATACCACCGCTAGCCCAATCTATTGGTATAAATTTGTAGCTGCTTGCGATAATCCCTATATACTTCAAGCCCTCTGTTACCCTATAAATCAATTCGTTTAAGTAGCCCTGGGTGTCAAAGATATATAGGAGCGCAACCCCCGACACTATTGTGGGTACTCCCATTGGTGTTAATATTAATGCTCTAAAAAATCCCTTTCCCTTGAAGGTCTTCTTAAGTATCAGTGCAAGAATAAGTCCCACTGTTAATTGCATTATTAGTCCTAAGATAGATATGATTACTGTGTTTGAAAATGCTTTTCTGAAATCATCTCTACCAAATAAGTATTCGTAGTTTTCTAGACTAAAGACATTGGTATCGGCATTTATAAATCCTAAATTAATTGTTGTAAGTACTGGCAGTAAAGTGAAATACATAATATAAAGGGTTAAGGGTAAGATAAGTAATATTTCTAAATGATACTTCTGAAAGAATTTTTTCATTTGACCTCCTCCATGTAATCGTTTTCATTTTTGCTAAAAGCTTAAGGCCCAAAGGCCCTGTGCTGTTTTTACATTAACAGCTTTCTCTAATTATGAGCTTATGTTCCAAAACTATTTTAAACTGTTCAACCTTTTCTCCATGAAGCTTCTTTGCAAGAAGCTTCATTCCCTCACATCCCATTTCATATAAAGGCTGGGAAATAGTTGTAAGTGAAGGATATACCATTCTCGACATATCTATATCATCAAAGCCTACAACCATTAGCTCATCGGGAATTCTATATCCAGATTCCAAGCCTGCTCTAATTACACCTATGGCCATTTCATCACTTGCCGCAAATATGGCTCTAGGTCTTTGCTTTAAGCTTAGAAGCTTTTTAGCTCCTTCATAGCCACTTTCGTATTTATAGTTTCCTTCTAAAATATAGTCTTTATTTATGCTTATTCCCGCTTCTGACAGTGCTTTTACATAGCCATTAAATCTTGGAAGACCTGCATTGGGGTCAGTCATTTCACCACCTATAAGGGCTATATCCCTAACCCCCTTGCTGATAATGTATTTAACTGCATCCTCTGCCGCCTTTACATTATCAATAGTTATGGATGACAGCTCCTTATAATCAGTTGATATTAAAAGAATTTCTATTCCGACGCTTGCCATTTTATCTGCTATTTCATCGGTTATGGTATTACTCATATAAACAATACCATCTACTTGTTTTTCTACAAGTACATCAAAATACTCTTTTTCTTTTTCCCTGTTTAAATCAGTATTGCAAAGAATAATATTATAGCTATATTCATTTGCAATATCTTCAATGCCCCTCACCACATCGGGAAAGAAATGACTTGAAATATCCGGTATTATTATCCCTATGGATTTAGTATTTTTAACCTTAAGGCTTCTAGCTATGGCATTTGGCTTATATCCTGTTTTTTCTATGGCATCTAATACTTTTTTTGTGGTTTCCTCTTTCACAAATACCTTCTTATTCATCACCCTTGAAACAGTGGCAACTGAAACGCCTGCTAGTTTTGCAACATCCTTTATGCTTAGGCTCATATAAAATCCCCTTCATGTAATCGTTTACATTATCTTTAAAGTAATTTTATCAGAATTTTTTTCCGGTGTCAATATTGAAAGTGAAGCTTATTGCTCCCACATGTATATTATTTATATGGCAGAGCTTTAATTATTATAATATACTTTTAGCAGCATTTTAAAATCATTAAATGTATGGAAAATAGAAAGCTTTTGCCTACTTTCAATAAAAAAAAGACTATAAAGAGTTAAATTCTTATAGTCTTTCTTATAGTCTATAGTCTCCTTGATTAGCTTCCTCTTATAACCTCTATGCTGTAGCCATCAGGATCATTTACAAAATAGTATCTAGGAGGACTGCCTGGAAGCCCCATTAATTCTGTGACTTCATATCCCATATCCCTATGCTTTTCCCGGCATCCTTCTAAATCATCTACTGAAACTGCTATGTGGCTAAAGCCATTTCCTATTTCATAGGGCTTATCTGGGTTATAGTTGTATGTCAATTCTAGTCCATAATGTCCTTCATCATCACTTAAAAAAACTAAGGTAAATTCATGCTGGGGAAAGTCTTTCCTGTGGGTTTCTTTTAACCCCAATGCCTCTTTATAAAATTTCAAGGATTTTTCTAAGTCCATTACCCTTATGCAGGTGTGAAGCATTTTACTTTTCATTAATCAACACTCCTTTATATAATTTTTCATGAATTTCGTTGATAATATCAGCTAAAAATTTTATAATATTAGCCACTGAGATTCTCCTCTTATTTAGTCCTATGTAGAGTATAAATGCCGCAATGCACAGTCTAATCTTCATGGTAAAAATCTAAATAGGAGTATTTCTTCCTATCCTTCTGCCATCCTAGTATTGCACCCATATCAATATTTTTAGCTGCATTGAATATGCTCATATCTATATCAGAGACACTTTGCTTTAGGTTTTTTATAAGCTCCTTCATCTCATTTCTTTTGCTTGATATTCTCTTTGCCGACACCATGCAGGCACAGTTTAAAGGCCATATACCACTTTTCTGTGTGAATTCTTCAATGTACTGCTCTTTAATATAGTACATTGGTCTAATTAATTCCAGTCCTTCAAAGTTCGTAGACTTTAGCTTTGGAAGCATTGTTTTGACAGTACCAGAGTAAAATAGATTTAGCAAAGTAGTTTCAATAACATCATTAAAATGGTGTCCTAGAGCAAGCTTATTGCACCCAAGCTCCTTTGCCTTTCCATATAATGCACCTCGACGCATTTTGGCACACATATAGCATGGATAGTCCTGAGCGATATTGTCTACTATATCAAAAATCCTTGATTCAAATATATGAAGGGGGATGTTTAGATATTCACAATTATCAATCAGCAGCTCCTTAATATTTTCATGATACCCCGGGTCCATTGTAATAAACTCTAAATCAAGCTTAGCTTTTCCGTGACTCTTTAGTTCTTGAAATAGCTTTGCCATCAGCAGACTATCCTTTCCGCCGGATATGGCTACTGCAACTTTGTCTCCGGGTTCAATTAGATTAAACTCCTTTATAGCTTTAACGAAGCTTGACCATATGGTCCGCTTGTACTCTCTATTGATACTTCGCTCTATCTCCTTTAGAGGCTTTCTTTCTTCAAAGGGTATCAGTATTTCACATCCTGAGCCTGATATAGTGTTTTCTTTTTCATCCTTATTCATTTTTTCACCTCAACTCTTCAAAGGTTATTATATCACCTTTTGCCTACTATGTCTTTGGAATATCTGAGGATTGAAATTCTTCTCCATTTAGAAGTATATCCTTTATTTTCACAAATCCTTCAATTTCTTCTCTAAATTTAATTAAAGATTCTTCATCTAATAAAATCTTTTAGCTGTAGGAACTCCTACTCTTTGATTTACATATACTGATAAAGGGAGAATTAAATGAGCTTTAGGGGAGTGAAAATAATGTTTTATCCAATTACCTACTTTCATCAGTCTCATAAACCTTATATTCCAAGACAATATATGCTTTATCCTCCAATGTATAGAGATCAGCTTTTTAGAGTAAATGATCTACAGATTGTGACAAAGGAAATAGAGTATTCAAATGAATATATTAAGGCAGATTTAAAATACCCTGAAATACAGGGATTAAAAAACAAGGAAATCCAAAATTCTATAAATAACTCTATACAAAGTGATATTATGGAATTCAGCAGACAAATGGAGTCAGCGGCAAAGGAATCTGCCGAAGAGGCGATGCTAACGGGCGAAAGCTTTGAGCCATTTGTGATTTCATCTATTTATGAAATAACCTACAATAAACATGACATAATAAGTATCTCAATAGTTTATTATGAATTTATAAATGGTTCACATTCATATATCAAGACATCCTATAATTTTGATCTTAACAGCGGTAGATCACTATCTTTAAAGGATTTATTTAAGCAAGGCAGTGATTATCAAAGAGTACTCAACAGTGAAGTAAGAAAGGAACTGATAATGAATAGGGAAAAATATTTCCCCGATACATTAGAAAATTTCAAGGGTATTGGCGAGTATCACCCCTTCTATCTTGAAAATGGAGATATTGTAGTATATTTTGGTTTCCATGAAATCGCACCTCTTGAGTCAGAGATACCTGTTTTTAAGATTCCCTTCTCAACAGTTAGTAATTATATTAAACCAGTATTTTTAAGCTAAAAGAGCGTAAAAACGCTCTTTTAGCTCAGGCTGTTGACAAACCCGAATTTCTTCGTTGTTGCTTCAAGTGAGAACTCTTACGTATTT
>JANQEZ010000094.1 GCA_028278115.1 Clostridia bacterium | reverse complement strand
TCAGCAAATATTTTTTTCTTGATTTCCATATTTTCTATTGCAGCTTCCACAACTATATCGGCATCCTTTGCCAGGTTAATATCTACAGCGGCAGTTATTCTCGATAATATTTCATTTTTCTGTTCTTCAGTTATTCTTTCTTTTTTCACGCTTCTATCTAGATTTTTCGTTATTATATTAATTCCTCTTTGTACAAAATCCGCTTCTATGTCCCTCATTACTACTTCATATCCAGCCTGGGCAAAGGACTGTGCTATACCTGAGCCCATTGTTCCTGCTCCTAAAACAAATACCTTCACTTAAATTCCTCCTCCTTTTTGTGTGGGTCAAACTATAAGGTGAACGTTGCGTTCTATGGAGTCTATCTTTAGAGTCAGTTACAGCGTTACACTCTATTGGGTCAAAACTTTATAGTCGGTTACTAAAAGATAATAATTTATATTCTATGAAAATCCTCAGAGACATACTAAATTATGTACCGCTGTGACGGACTTCTGGGTATGACTTATAAGGATGTAACGGACAGCATCGACTCCACCCGTGAGATTCTAACGAGTATTACTTTCCTTTAAACTCCGGTTTTCTCTTGTCTAAAAATGCAGACATGCCTTCTTTTTGATCTTCTGTGGAAAAGCATAAGCCGAATAAATCCTTTTCTATTTCTGTTGCCGTGTCTAGGTCACAGTTAATTCCTCTATTTATTGCAGCTTTTGAATATTTAACTGCAATTTGACCGTTGGCTGCGATTTTTTTAGCCATTTTCACAGCTTCTTCCATTAGCTCTTCCTGGGCAACTACTTTGTTAACTAAGCCAATTCTTTCTGCTTCCACTGCATTTATCATGTTTCCTGTAAATATTAGCTCCTTTGCCTTTGCTGTGCCTACCAATCTAGGAAGTCTTTGGGTTCCGGCAAAGCCCGGGGTTATTCCAAGGCTAACTTCTGGCTGTCCAAGCTTTGCCTTTTCCCCTGCTATTCTTATATCGCAGCTCATTGCAAGCTCACATCCACCACCTAGTGCAAATCCATTTACTGCTGCAATAACTGGTTTTTCCATGAGCTCAATTTTTCTGAATATCCTCAGGCCCAGCTCTCCAAAGGTTCTTCCTTCAATAGCTGTTTTATCCTTCATTTCAGAAATATCTGCCCCGGCTACAAATGCCTTTCCTTCTCCTGTTATAATGAGTACATAGATATCTTCTTCTATATTTATTTGGTCTATTGCTGTTTCTAGTTCCTCTAAAACGCTGGTATTTAAAGCATTTAAAACTTTAGGTCTGTTAAAGCTTAAAATCCCTATATTACCTTCCCTCTTTAGTAATAGGTTTTTAAAATCCATAACACCAACTCCTTCATATTTTAATATTTTCACGCAATTCCTGTGCCAGATTTAATGTCTTGGAGCCCATATTTTTTTCATTTATATTTCCCGTTCAAACCAAGGAGCTAAGGCAGTTTCTATCATGCTCTACTCTGAGTTTATTAAGATTATTATAAACTTGTTGGACAGTCTATATAATTAATAGTACGAAAATAGGTACATAATACTAAACTGTAGGCTCCCTTTAAACTATCTTAGAACTCTTTATACACAAGCTATAGAACATAGCTCCCAAGCTTTTTATTTCGAGCTAAACATAGATATGCAGGAAATATAAAAATATGTACATAAAGTTTACATGTTTACTTTATTTACACTTTTTGTTTGTATACTTTATTCTTTATAGATGTGTGACTTAGAAACTTAACCTTTTTTAGAAATATTTCTTAAGCAAAACTACAATGACTATTTGGCTAATAGCTAACGGCTGACAGCTCACAGCAAAATATTGAAAGTAAAACTTCTCGGTCACACATCTATATATAAGACATTTATAAACTTAAATTTTCTTGAGATATTTCCTAGCTAAAGCTTCTATCACTATTTGTCTGATAGCTCATAGTAAAAGCATTGGAAGTAATACTTATTAATCACAAATCTATACATATAAACAAATTAGGGAAAAGCACATTTAATCTATGTCTTTTCCCTCTATGACAATATATTTTATTCTCTATACAGCTTTTAATACCTTTCTCTTTATCAAATACTTGTTTAAATTTTTAATTCCTAAAACTAATAATAATATGAATACTGAAATCAGTACTATGGTTCCTCCTGAAGCTAGCTCCAAATGGTAGGATACAAATATACCCGATATTATGGATATCTGTGCGAAGATTATGGAAAGAAGTGTGGCCTGCTTAAAGCTCTTGGCAAGCTGAAGACTTGTGGCTACAGGCACTATCATCAATGAGGAAACCAGTAATATTCCTACTATTCTCATTGATAATGTTATTGTAGATGCTATGAGTACGATAAATAATATATTGATATATCCAACTGGAATTCCTGCAAGCTTGGCTGATACTTCGTCAAAGGCTATGTAGAAAAGCTCCTTGTACAGAAATTTTATAGTAATAATAATTAATGCTCCCAATATAGTAATAATCCACATGTCCCTGGGAAGAACCGTGGTTATACTTCCAAATAAATACCCAAATAAATCTATGGTAAAGGATTTTGCAAGGCTAATCAATACTACCGCCAATCCAATACCTGCCGAGAGAATAATTGCTATTGATAGCTCTGCATATTCCTCATAGCTCTTTCTAAGTTTTTCTATTGCCAAGGCAGCTATTACAGAAAATATTAATGACATGCTCATAGGATATATGCCAGTAATTATGCCTGCCGCCACACCCGATAAAGCCACATGGGATAGACTGTCTCCTATAAGGGACATTCTCCTTAAAACTATAAATATTCCTATCAGCGGACAAAGCAGACCTATAATAGCACCCGCAAGTAATGCCCTTTGCATAAATCCATATTGTAGTATTTCTAACATTATTGTGTACTCCTTTGTAGATATTCTTAAATTGATATCAAGATATTTAATGGGATTAATATTTGTCCCATATTGTATAAATGAATCATTTATATTCGTTACATGCTTTTAATAGCTCTGATCCAAGCTTTTTAATGTCTATGCACTAACAAATTCATTTTATCTCCATAGAATTTAGTCAGTACTTCGCTAAAGGATACTTTAGTGCATTTATTTTGAACCAGCAGCTTTCCATCCCCCATACATGCTATTTTGCCTACCTTTTCCGTTATAACTCCTATATCATGGGATATCATGACTATGGTTATATTCATTTCTTTATTAAGCCTTTCTAAGAGGTTATAAAATTCCATTTGAGAATTAACATCTATACCTACGGTAGGCTCGTCTAAAAAAATAATATCTGGCTCACTTATAAGGGTTCTGGCAATGAAAACCTTCTGCTGCTGTCCCCCGGATAAATTTCCTATGAGCCTCTTTCCATAGTTCTGCATTCCAACAATCTTTAAGGTATCATAGACCTTTTCCTTGTAGCTTTTTTTTATGGATTTAAAAAGACCAATTTTAGGAAAAAGATTGGCTGCAACTATCTCCTCAACAGCAGCGGGAAAGCTTGTGTTAAAGGATGTTGCCTTTTGAGCAACGTAGCCTACTCTACCCCAGTCCTTAAACT
>JANQEZ010000092.1 GCA_028278115.1 Clostridia bacterium | reverse complement strand
TTCTTATATTTTGTAGGTTAAAACAGATTCATAAAAATCACTCAAATGAAATATCAAAACCCCCTTAAGTATTGATAAACTAAAATTAATGATTTACTATAGAGAATCCGAAGTAAATGTTAATTTATACATATCAAAATATCCGATGATTCTGGGGATTTTTGATGTGTACATTAATCTACGTATATGTATAAATTAAACTTTTGACTGGAATCTCTATAGCTCAACGAGTTAACTTAATTCAGCGTAAGCTGGCACTACAATTTAAACATATTGCCCATTCTGCCTGTGTGGGCGTGGCATATTGCTACTGCCAGGGCATCGGCAACATCATCGGGCTTCGGTATGGATTTTAAGTTTAAAAATGTTTTTACCATGGCTTGAACCTGTTTCTTATCGGCCCTTCCATATCCTACAACTCCTTGTTTAACTTGAAGAGGTGTGTATTCAAAGATATCTAAATCTCGCTGGGCAGCAGCTAAAATTGCAACTCCCCTTGCCTGTCCCACTACTATGGCAGTTTTGGCATTTTTATTGAAAAATAGTTCTTCAACAGCCACAGCACCGGGTTTATATATATCTAAAAGCTTTCCTAATTCCTCATAAATCTTGTTTAATCTATTAGGTATGCTCTCCTTTGAATCAGTGATCACAGCACCATAGTCTAATGTTTTAAATGTGTTCCCATTATATTCTAGTATACCATATCCTAGTATTGCAATTCCTGGATCAATTCCTACAATAATCATTTTACAGCCTCCATCAAAATTATGTCTATAGATTTTATAGGGAACCAACTTTAATTTGACTGGAATCTCTATACAAACATATATTCGATAAAAGTATACTATATCCTTCTATTTATTTATAACCTTTATTTAATAAAATAAAAAGGTGTACCAAAATTCAGTACACCTAACTACTATAATCCTCTAATATATTATATACGTCCTCCTCAGTTTTTAATATAATCCCTTCTTCTATCTTCCTTTTATCAGTTTCGCCAAGAAGAGATAGGGATAATCCTGTTTTTTCAAATAATACCATTTCCCCGGATTCATTTATTTTATAAATTACTATATAGCCATCTTTACTTTTAATAATAAAGTTATTTGGTTTATATCCATCTACCTTTTTATACAGAGAAGCCGCATTTGTAGATATACTTCTTATCTGCCAGTCTTTATAATTTCCTTCAATATAGGATTTAAAATCTTGCAGTGTTGCACCTATCAAAGTAATGGGTATTTGAATTTTCCTTATGTCTATTTCCCCTGTCCTCGAATAATGGGTGCTTAAAACTATTTCTGTTGCTTCATTAACTTTATCTATTATGCCAATATTTTCGCTTTGATTTGTAGAATTAGCTTCTTCTTCTTCATCGTCATCCTTTTTGACTCTATTTACTTCTACAGGATTGCTTGTATTAAGATTCTCTCCACGAGTTAGCTCTACAACCTTCTGCGGCTTTTCTTGAGGCTGTCTATTTGCCATATATCCATATGTAAACCCGGCTAAAAGTAGTAAAACACATGCAGCAAGTACTACTCGTCCTCTTTTTTTCTTTTTCTTGTAAAACACAAGATACTCCTCCTTTCAACAGTGTATAATCTATGTTTAACTATTCAAATATCCTTATTTATCTAGTATTTTAGCCATCTACCATTTTTTTATACAAAAATATGGTAATCTATTGCCTCTAAATAAGATTTTTGATTTTAGTAATTTCTTGTATTCATTCGACTTTTTTTCGCATTTTTTATAAAGTCATTGACATTTGATGTCGTATTCAGTAAAATAAAGATGTAATATGACTTAACACGCATACAATTTTTTTGAACCTTTTTGGTTCTTTTTCTTTTTGCAATTTTTCAGCTAAAAAAAGACTTCAATGCATTTCTGCAGAGAAGTCTTTTTTTAGCCTTATATTTAATTAATTTCACGATTTGATTAATGGTATAAATATGCTTACAATATCATGCATCCATTGATAGACTCGATTTAACTTAAACTCAATGGAATCTATTTGATAGAAATAGAATGTATTTTCTACAGGAAATCCACCTTTTTCATCCATAAGGGCTCCAATAATATCACCAGAAACCACTAATTCTTCTATTCCGTCTCCATTGATATCACCTTTGCCTAAAAATTGCATATCAAATCTGCCAGATTGCATATATCCACCGCTATAAATTTTAATCCATTTACCATCATCTAGAGTAAAGGTATTAAGCCATGAATCACTATACCTATATTCAGTTTGAAAAACTATATCATCTTTTCCATCTCCATTAATATCTTCAATCATGAAATTAGCTGGAGCACGATTCTTTAAATATCCAAGACGCAGTATTGGTTTTAAATATATTGACCCAACGGGAGTTTGGTTTATGAGACCATTATCAAAATCCATACGGGTTATAAAAGCTTTATACTTCTTTCCATCATACTTATCATTTATACAATACAATTCATCATAGGAATCTCCATCGAAATCTGCCTTGATAAACCTACCATCCATTCTGCCTATTTCTTGGCTGATATTCTTTACCAATTTCATATCTACCAAAGAGTATGTGTCAAAACTTCCCTTCCCGTAGAGAATCAACTGTTTTTTTCCACATACATCTTCCAACACTTCAAAGCTTCCATAGCCATAATCAATGGATTCAATTGCATTATAATTCAAATTGTCTTTCTTATATATTTTAAGCTTCATCCCACTTTTTTCCTTATGAGATAAAACTACTTCAGCTATACCATCATCATCTAAGTCAGCTATATGCCATTTTCTTATATTAATTTCACTCTCTTCTAGAATAAAGCTTTCTATTAACTTTATATCATTTTCTTCCCAGTCATATATATTCATTACCAGTCTATAATCTTTTTCTGACAAGGTTATTATCTCTTTAGTTCTATCTCCGTCTATATCAAGGAGTTTTGTATGGAGAAAGCTTTCTCCTACCTCAAAGCTTGTAATTTCCTCAATTCCAAAGTCACCTATCTCATTAGCAAATATATCTAAGCTACTATAACTAAATATTATCAAAGTAAAAATTAATGCCAGCGTCCTAAAAAACCTATTACGTCTGCTTATTTTTATAGGATTATTCCCTAAACAAGCTAGAATCTCATCCTCTGTATCATTTTCTATTACTAAAGTATTTGACAATACGTCATGCCAAGTTTGATTTAATTCGCTTCGTATCATCCATAGATAACCAATAAATAAGATTCGTGCAGAGAGATATTTAATTATACTTCTATAAATTGACTGATTCAACTTGATTCTACATCCCAAGCCCGAAACAACTTTAATTTTTAAAATTCTTTTTCCAATGGTCATTCCAAAGAAATAGGTCTGTAAAAGTTCATACAAAAAACTAAAGGATATGATAAAAAGCGCATAGCCCAAGGATATATTCTTTAATGATATACCACCTTTAAAATAGAATATAATAAGTGAAACTATTAATAAAATCAGGCCATCAATTAAACTTGCCAACAGCCTGCGCCAAAATGATGCAAGATAATTTCCATCTAAATAAATATCAAGATTTTTATCCTTACCCATCCTTCATCCTCCTACATAGCTCCATCTTTTCTATTTAGATAATAAATCCTTAATAGCCTTTGCTATTACTTCTTCCGATACCTTATCAAGCTTTTTTTCATTTTTGACTTTCTTTTCAACAATTTCATCTATATCTCTATTTTTAATATATGATTCTTTCTTTTCCTTTGGAAGCTCTTTTTTCTTTTTAAAAAACATCCTTTAATCTCCCTTCATAAAAGCCCTTGAATTATATTTAGTAAAAAACCTATCACTGTATTCCAGCAATAGGTTTATTTAGATATACACACTTTTTTACATTCTCTACCCTACTATATGATATCCGCAATCAACATGGATATTTTCACCTGTAATACCGGTTCCTAAATCACTACATAGGAATAGTGCTGTATTAGCAACCTCTTCTGTCTTAACAAACCTTTTCATTGGGACCCTTTTTTCAAAGCCCTTTAATAAAGTGCTAAATCCTCTAACACCCTTTGCCGAAGTAGTCTTTATTGGGCCTGCGGAGATTGAATTAACGGTTATATTATCCTCTCCCATATCCACAGCTAAATATCTCACGCTTGCTTCTAGAGCAGCTTTAGCAACACCCATAACATTGTAATTCGTAACCGCTCTTTCTGCACCAAGATAGGAAAGAGTTATTATACTTCCTCCCTCTGTCATAAGGGGCTTTGCATTCCTAGATACTGCTACTAATGAATAGGAGCTGATATCCTGTGCCAACAAATATCCTTCCCTTGAAGTATTGTAATAATATCCTTGGAGCTCATCCTTATTGGCAAAGGCTATACTGTGAACAACTCCATGAAGTACATCTACCCTTTCCTTTATTTGAGAAAAGGCTTTCTCAATGTTTTCATCGGTTGATACATCACAGGAAATTAAGCAGGGATTATCTATTTCTTCCTCCACCAGAAACTTCTCTAGATTCGCTTTGCTTTTTTCCCCAAAGTATGTAAATATTAGATTAGCTTCTTCCTCAATAAACTTTTTTGCTATTCCCCAAGCTATACTCCATTTGTTGGCTACACCCATAACAAGAATATTTTTATTTTTAAGCATACTTCCCATGTATTTTCCTCCTTTGATAAACTGAGGAAATTTTCCTCAAGCTACTAATAAATTATACAATATTCTAATTAAAAACTCAAAGTATAGATGTGTAGCTTAGAAATTTAATCTTTTTTTGAAATATTTCGCAGGTCAAAACTAAAGTATTTATTTGGCTAACAGCTAACGGCTAACGGCTGACAGCTCACAGCAAAACATTGAAAGTAAAACTTCTCGGTCACACATCTATAAAACATTTCTAATATAGCTATCTCTACGCAGCTCAAATTAGTTTCATCTTCACTCCTCCTGGGTATTATAAAATAAAACTTATTACTTTTAAAAAATTTCTGATATAAATGGTTTTATTTTAAGCCTTAACATTTTATACTATAATATATATATAATAAGAACTATTTTTTCTAGAAGTAATTATATGAAATTTCCTCAATTAAAAATAACTTTTGCATAGGAGGCAGCTATGGGAAATATTATCATATCCAAGCTTATGATTATCATTATATTGGTACTAATATACTTTATTGTTGCAAAATCTTTTGTCTTTATGTTGCCATTTATATTTGGTTGGCTAATCTCTTTAATCATTGAGCCAATGGTCATATTATTGACTAAAAAGCTGAGACTTTATAGAGGGATTTCATCCTTTATATCGGTTATTGCCTTCCTCGTAATAGGAGGACTTCTCATTTCATCTTTAGGTGGCCTGATTATATCGGAGTTAACTAAGCTTAGTAACCCGCTTCCAGATGTAACCGAAAAAACAAATGAGTTCATTTTATATTTAGATCAAAATTTTCAATCGCTTTTTATAAATATATCTCCCCGCTTAGCCTCATCAATATCAGATACCCTATACAGTATAATCAACGCACTGACTGGGTACATAGGAGTTTTGGCAACCTCAACAATCAATTTTGTTACTGCAATACCTAATTTCCTTATATTCATACTTTTTACCTTGCTATCTGCATTCTTTATATCTAAAGATAAGGAAAAAATTTATAGATTTATCAGTGTCCGTATACCCAAGAAATTATATAATAGTAAAAATATAAAGGTGTTAAAGGAAGATCTCCTACTTGCAATCTTTGGCTATATAAGAGCTCAGTTAATCCTTATGATCATAACCTTTACAATAAGTTCAATAGGTCTTAGCCTCATTGGGGCAAATTATGCAATACCTATTGCATTAATAGTGAGTATAGTTGATGCCTTCCCTGTACTTGGCTCAGGTTCCATTTACATTCCTTGGATATTAATAAGACTTATTAACGGTGACTATAATACAGCCATCTTTCTTCTTATACTTTATCTATCTATTACCATAGTAAGACAAACTTTAGAGCCTAAAATTTTAAGCTCTCAAATAGGTCTTTATCCACTTGTAACATTAATATCTATCTATGTTGGATTTAAGATATTTGGATTCATAGGAATAATTCTAGGCCCTTTTATGGTTATCACTATACTGGCTCTACAAAAGATGGAGATACTACCTAGATGGGAAGGTAACAGCGAGGTTAATAAATAAATTTTTTTTAAAATTACAGGCATAATGTTCGTGCTATCACGAATGTTATGCCTGTATTACATTGTTTAAATAGTTGTAATATTCACTTGAATTTACTGCCTCTACTGATGAAAACGTTATCTATTTTCCCATATGAACTTTACATTTCCGTAATATATGCTATAATTGTTCATAATATATTAATACAGCAAATTGTATAATTATCAGCTTGGATGAAATTTATATGCTCTATACCATTGAAATCATAACAATCTGTATTTTATTCTCATATAATTCTCCTAGTTATATAGGTAACCAACAATAGAGTGAAATAAAAGCAAAAGGATTATGATATTTTATTTTAGTGATTTCAATGAATCTGTTTTCACCTTTAAGATATATAAAAAAACGGGTTCATTGCATGAACGAAAATAAAATATCATAATCCCCTCTCAGCAATATAATTTCTTTCATTTTAAAGTTGGCTCCCTATAGTTATACAACCCAAATAATAAAATAAGTGAGGTGTAGAAATGGATAATCTTTTATATTTTATTCCCCCAGAAAAGCATGATGCCAAAAGCTTAAAATCTCTACTCGAAAGTCATAGAGAGATTAAATTCGTTTCCTTAGTAGCTGTTGATCTTGGAAACAACCATACCGACGAAAAAATCCCTATAAATTTAATGCTCGAAGATATTGACAAGTTCTTGGAAATCGGTGTTCAAACCGATGGCTCTAGTGTTTACTTGCCTGAAATAGCTGAGCTAAACAACGCCAAGGTTGATATCATTCCTGACCTTGATGTTAAATGGTTTATTGATTATAACTACGATTTTATTGATACTGAGACTAATCTTCCCGTCGGTACATTACTCATCCCATCCTTTCTTGAACATAATAATAAATTTGTCGGCTCACGTTCTGTATTAAGTTCTGCAGTTAAAAACTTTAAAGGAAAAATTTTAAACCTGCTGGAGAATAAGGAGCTTTTAGAGGAATTTAATATTAACTCAAGGGATGATATTCAAGATGTCATGCTTACTACCGCTACTGAGCTTGAATTTTGGGTGCAAACCCCTGGCGACATAGCTGATTACGAACATCTCTCTACATCTCAAACCTTAAAGGAGCAATACTGGAAGCGTACAGTTGGTCCCGTACGAACAGCTATGGAAAAATCTCTTATAGCTCTAAACAATTACGATTTTGAGGCTGAAATGGGTCATAAAGAAGTTGGTGGTATTCCATCTCTATTATCTAAGGACGGTAAATTTTCACATATAATGGAGCAGCTTGAAATAGACTGGAAATACAGCTCTGCCATGCAGACAGGTGATAATGAACTATTTGCAAAGGATTTAATTAAGGAAACCTTTGTACGACATGGTTTAGATGTAACTTTTTTAGCTAAGCCTATTGAAGGGGTTGCAGGAAGCGGCGAGCATACCCATGTAAGCATTGCTGCAAAACTAAAGGACGGGTCAATTCGCAACCTATTTACACCCTCTGACATGTCAAAGTATT
>JANQEZ010000408.1 GCA_028278115.1 Clostridia bacterium | reverse complement strand
TGCACCTCGCATCTGCTATCCTGCTTTTCCTATCGTTCCTCCCCCAACTAATACATCGCCATCATAGAATACTACAGCTTGTCCTGGTGTTATTGCCCTTTGTGGGTTTTCAAATACTACTCTTACCATATCTCCCTCTAGTGGATATATAGTTGCCTTGGCTGGTTTTGCTGAGTATCTTATTTTTGCTTTGACTTTAATTGGTTTTTCAAGCTTTTCAAAGGGTAAAAAATTAGTTTTTTCTGCAATTAAAGCATCATTGAACACGTCATTGTTTTCCCCCAAGACAACCTGATTTTTTTCTGGACGTATGTCCACTACATATGCAGGCTTCCCAAGGGATATACCTAATCCCTTTCTCTGACCTATTGTATAGTAAATGATACCTTTATGTCTGCCAAGGATATTACCCTGTGTATCTACAAAATCTCCCGGTGTTATATCATTATCGGTATTTTCTTCTATAAACCTTCCGTAATCATTATCGGGAACAAAGCAAATTTCTTGACTATCGGGCTTATTTGCCACATCAAGACCAAGTTCCTTTGCAATACTTCTTATCTCATCCTTTGAGCTGTATTCACCAAGGGGCATTAAAATATATTCAAGCTGATTTTGAGTAAGGTTGTATAGGGTATAGGTCTGGTCCTTTTCCTTGGCAGAGGATTGCTTTACCGACAATCTCCCATTATCTTCATTCCTTATGATTCTCGCATAATGACCTGTAGCTACATAATAGGCTCCTAGAGAATGGGCTTTCTTTATAAGCTCTTCAAATTTAATATATTTATTACATGCTATACATGGATTTGGTGTTCTCCCAAGGGTGTATTCATCTATGAAATAATCAATAACCTTATTCTTAAATACAGATTTAAAGTTCATAACATAAAAAGGTATTCCAAGCTTATTGGAAACCCTTCTGGCATCATCTACAGCAGATAATCCACAGCATCCATCATCTCTATCATAATCATATTCATTATCATCCTGCCATACCTTCATGGTAACACCGATTACTTCATAGCCCTGCTTTTGTAGAAGGTATGCAGCCACAGAGCTGTCAACACCGCCGCTCATTCCCACCACAACTTTTTTCTTATCCAACACAGTCATTATCTTCACCTTCTATTACTTATTTACTATTTTACTGACATGTAGCGCTTACTTTCTTGAAAAGCAATTATAGCAGCCTCTATATTCTAGCTTCTTAAGGCTAATAGCTTACAGCAAAGCCTTATAGAGCCAAACTTTAAGGTCACAAGATTAAATTTATAAAATTGCCTCAATAAATTATATCATTAGTATTAGTAAATTTTAATATTTTATTTTAATTAAAAGTAAAACCCAGGTTACAAAAACCCAGGTATTATTGCTAAAGAAGTTAAAGTTTTAAACAAAATATTATTTTCTCTTTTCAACCCTAGAAAAACAACTCAACACTTAGAACTTTGAACATAGAACTTACAACTATAAAGGCATCACAGATGACTTTATCATTATTCCTCGTCCTCATCATCGTGGTCATGATGATCATGGTCTTCATCTATAGGAACATAATTTTCCATGCCCTTTATCACAAGATTGTGCCTTTGTGCATAATCGTATATTGCAGCCTTGACTGCTTGCTCAGCAAGTACAGAACAGTGAACCTTTACAGGTGGAAGACCGTCTAAGGCTTCAACCACAGCCGTGTTTGTCAATTCAACGGCTTCTTCAAGGGTTTTGCCTACTATCATTTCAGTTGCAATACTAGAAGTTGCAATTGCTGAACCACATCCGAAGGTCTTAAACTTAACATCAACAATAATATCATCTTCAACTTTTAAATACATTTTCATGATGTCTCCGCATTTGGCATTTCCAACTTGACCAACACCATCTGCATTTTCAATTTCTCCAACGTTTCTAGGATTCATGAAGTGATCCATTACTTTATCTGAATACATTATTATTGTCCTCCCTTTACCTTTTCATATAATGGAGACATTTGTCTCAATCTATCAACTATTACTTTTAAATTTTCTACAACATAATCTATATCCTCTTCTACAGTAAAATCTCCAATGGTGAGTCTCAAGGAACCATGAGCTATTTCATGGGTAAGTCCGATTGCCATGAGAACATGGGATGGATCTAAAGACCCCGATGTACAGGCAGACCCACTTGAGCCTTCAATACCCACCATATCTAGACTAAGCAGTAAAGACTCTCCTTCTATGAACTCAAAACAAAAGTTTACATTTCCTGGATGTCTTTCAGTAGGATGTCCATTTAATCTGACATAGTCAATATTCTCCTCTATTCCTTTAATCAATTTATCCCTTAATTTCTTCACATGGGCTACGTGTTGGTCTAGGCTTTCCACAGCAAGCTCAACAGCTTTACCAAATCCAACTATTCCAGGCACATTTTCAGTTCCCGCCCTTTTCTTTCTCTCTTGTCCGCCACCATGAATTAATGGATGCAGCTTTACACCTTTTCGTATATAGATGGCTCCAACGCCCTTTGGTCCATAAATCTTATGGGCTGAGAAATTCATAAGGTCAACCCCAAGCTCTTTTACATCTAAAGGAATATTTCCAAGAGCCTGTACTGCATCTGTGTGGAATAATACACCTTTTTCTCTAGCGATTTTTGCGATTTCTTTAATAGGCTGTATTGTTCCAATCTCGTTGTTTATGAACATTATAGTAATCAATATTGTCTTATCAGTTATCGCCTTTTTAAGGTCTTCTATATTAATCATTCCATATTCATCTACATCAAGGTATGTTACTTCAAATCCGTCCTTTTCAAGATACTTACAGACATCTAATACAGCATGATGTTCAATTTTAGTAGTAATAATATGCTTGCCTTTATGTCTGTTGCCGTAGGCTGCACCCTTTACTGCCCAGTTATCTGCTTCTGAGCCTCCTCCTGTGAAAAATACCTCCCTTGAAGCTGCCCCTATTGCTTTGGCAACTCTATCCCTTGCATGGTCAATAGCTTGTTTGGACTCACGTCCAATAGTATATATACTCGATGGATTACCGTATTTTTCAGTAAAATATGGGAGCATTTCATCCAGAACTTCTTTTTTTACAGGTGTAGTAGCTGAATAGTCTAAATAAATTCTTTTTTTCATAATTTCACCACCTCAGGTATTTTATGTTATATATAGTACATAATCGAATCGTCTTTATGTAGTTTTTTATGATCATCTACCATATCTTGAAGCGATATTGAATCAATAACCTCATCAATACTTGTTTTTATCTTTTCCCATATACCTCTAGTAACACAGCATTCAATATTGGAGCAATCACTTTCCTCGTCCTCAAGAACACAGTCAGCCGGGGCAATTGGCCCCTCTAAAGTCCTGATTACATCTCCCACAGTTATGTTTTCAGGTTTATGGGCAAGGATATAGCCTCCCTGGGCACCACGTATGCTTTTAACTAAGCCTGCTTTCCTAAGGGTTGCAAAAAGCTGCTCTAAATAGTGAACCGATATATTACGTTTTTGAGCTATAGCATTTAAAGGGGTAGGTCCTTTTCCATATGATAGAGCCAACTCAAATATGGCTTTCAAGCCGTATCTGCCCTTTGTAGAAAGTCTCATCATCTCACTCCCTCCATAATCCCAAGTAATTTACTTGGAATTCATTCTAAGTATATTATACCCAAGTAACTTTGTCAACATTCATATAAGGTATTTTTTATTAAATAATTTTAGTAATTAACTTGTTGAGCTAGTAAATCATTAATTTTAGTTTATCAATACTTAAGGGGGTTTTGATATTTCATTTGAGTGATTTTTATGAATCTGTTTTAACCTACAAAAT
>JANQEZ010000407.1 GCA_028278115.1 Clostridia bacterium | reverse complement strand
ATTTTGTAGGTTAAAACAGATTCATAAAAATCACTCAAATGAAATATCAAAACCCCCTTAAGTATTGATAAACTAAAATTAATGCTTTACTAGCACAACAAGTAAATTTATTTGTTTTATATGATATATTAACAATGACTCTTATTACTCTAGTTATCAAAATATAATCTCATCTTTATTTATCTCTCCACATTATGACAGCATCTTCATTATTGTCTTGATAGTATCTCGGCCTTATGCCATAGGGTTTAAATCCATATTTTGAATAGAGCCTTTGAGCAGCTATATTACTATCACGCACCTCCAGAGTCATCCTCTTTATCCCCTGTAGCTCAGCGTATTCTATCATAGATTTAACTAGAAAGCTCCCTAATTTCTTTTTTCTAAAATTCTTACTTATTGCTATATTGGTTATATGGGCTTCATCCATTATAAACCACATTCCTCCATAGCCTACTATTTCTCCTTTGTATTCAATTAACAGATATTTAGCCAAGTGATTATCACGTATCTCCTTGAGGAAGGATTCCCTTGTCCATGGAGTGCTAAAGGTCATATTTTCAATCTCAAGTATTTTATCTAAATCATCTAATGCTATTTCTCTAACAATGATATTATTCATTAATCTCACTGCACCTTTTTAATCTCTCTTGGTATTGCCTTTCTGCCTCTGATTTCCTAAGGTATACTGGAGTTATATCATGGTATGACTTAGGCTTTAGTTCCTCTTTAAACATTTTGTCAAAGGCAAGCTGGGCAACGGAGGAAGCTCTTTGCATATTTATATATTTAGGTGCAAATACTACTCTATCTCCTAAAGCATCTATTATTTCATCCTTATATTTTTCTACCCCATCTCCAAGGAATATGACCTTCTCCTCACTTTTCTTTAGATTATCCATAAGCTCAGTTATGCTAAGGGGAGCTTCATATAAAATAGTTTCAAGTTTATGGTCTACCCACTTATATATACCTGTATATACTTGATTTCTCCTAGCGTCCATTATTGGACAAATAATATGGCTGCAGTATAATAGGTTGTATGACATTGCTTCTAAGCTTGAAACTCCCATTATGGGAATATTTCTCGGATGGGCCAGTCCCTTAGCTGTTGATATTCCTATCCTGATTCCAGTAAAGGAACCTGGTCCCCTTGATACTCCAATAATATCAATATCCTTCATTGATAGATCAAGGGTAGATAATAATTCCTCAATTATGGGCATTAGCTTTTGGGAATGGGTCATGGGACTGTTTATAGTATACTCTCCAAGTAGCTTTTCACCGCTCATTACAGCCACCGTTGCTACAAGGGAGGAAGTATCTATAGCTAACATCTTCATTATTTAATCAACTCCTCAATAACGCTTTGGTAGTAATCCGTCCTTCCATCTAAATAGAATTCTCTAGTATTTATTTCGTCTCCAAGTTTTATCTCTATCCATATATGCTCCTTAGGAATTAATTCAACTATTTGCGTGGCCCATTCTATTATGCAAACTCCATCACCATAAAAGTACTCTTCGTAACCTATATCATACATCTCATCTATACTCATTATTCTATAAACATCAAAATGATATACAGGCATCCTTCCATCATATTCATTTATTATTGTAAAGGTAGGACTTGTCACATCCTCGTCTACATCTAATCCCTCAGCTATGGATTTAGTAAAGGTAGTTTTTCCAGCACCTAAATCCCCAGTCAAGCATAAAATATCACCCTTACTCAGAAGCTCTCCCAGCTTATATCCTATTTCCCTAGTTTCTTCAACACTTTTGCTAATAATTTTCTTCAATTTTCCACCTCTATTTTATCATAACTATAGATTTGTGACTCAGAAATTTAACCTTTTTTTGAAATACTTCGTAAAGCAAAACTACAATGCCTATTTGGCTAACAGCTAACGGCTGACAGCTCACAGCAAAACATTGAAAGTAAGACTTCTCAGTCACATATCTATATTATATCAAAACTCCAGAGTTTAACCCTAGAAGCTTTGATTCTGCAGCTTATCTATTTATACTAGATATTATCTCCATAATACAATAGATTATATGAGTAGACAAGATGTAAGATGTAAGATACAAGTTCCAAGCTCCAAGTTCCAAGATTTTTGTCTTTCCTCGGGGGTGATGGTATGGGATGATTTAATATGCTAATACACATAAACAAAGCTGTCCATATAAGGACAGCTCCAAAAACTTGCATCTTGGATCTTGCAACTTGTAACTAAAAACAAGGCTTTAGCCTTATTTCCTATAAACCACTTTTCCATCAATTATTGTGTATAACACTTCTGACATAAGCTCAAAGGGGTGGCTGCTCCATATTACTATGTCTGCGTCCTTTCCTTCTTTAAGGCTTCCTAATCTATCATCTAGCTCTAGTATTTCAGCAGCATTTATGGTAATGGCCTTTAATGCCTCTTCTCTATCCATACCAGCTTTAGCTGCTAAGGCTGCACATAGCACTAGATGTTGCTGGGGTATTACTGGATGATCCGTCATTATGGCAACCTTAACTCCTGCTTTATTTAAAACTCCAGGAGTCTCAAATGTAAGGTTTTTTAGTTCAAATTTACTTCTCGTTCCAAAGCTAGGACCAACAACTGCCATTAAACCCTCATTCTTTATATGGTGTGGAATTAAATGTCCTTCTGTACAATGCTCTATGGTAATTCTTACTCCAAACTCTTTAGCTATTCTTATGGCAGTAAGTATATCGTCTGCTCTATGGGCATGGGCCTTTAGAGGAATTTCTCCATTTAAAACCTTAAGCATTGCATCCATCTTCATATCGAATGCAGGCTTTTTTAAGATATCTTTATCTGCTGCTTCTAGCTTTTCTTTATATTCCTTTGCCTTCATAAGGGTTTCCCTTAAAATTGCAGCAGTAGCCATTCTAGTCATAGGGGATTTTTTCTTTTCATTATAAACTCTTTTAGGATTTTCTCCAAAGGCACATTTCATAGCTATAGGGTCCTTAACTATCATATCATCAATTCTATCACCATATGTCTTTATGACAGCAAATTGACCGCCAACAACATTGGCACTGCCGGGACCTGTAGCTACACATGTGACTCCGCCTTCCCTTGATTCTTCAAAGCCTCTATCAAGAGGATTTACTGCGTCGCTCGCTCTAAGATGTGGTGTTACAGGATCAGTCATTTCGTTTCCATCTGCACCTTCAAAGCCTATCGCATCCTCCCACAGCCCTAAATGGGAATGGGCATCTATAAAACCTGGCATAACTATCTTTCCCTCAGCATCAATAACCTTAGCATCAAGGGGTGCAACAAGGCTTTCACCTACTTCTTTAATCTTACCATTCTCAACTAAAATACTTGCCTTTTCATAGGTCTTACCTTCCATAGTAAAAACTTTCCCGTTTTTGATGAGTAGCATCAGCATATCCCTCCCACACGTTTTACAAATCCGTTACATATTTAATGTTTTATGTTGAATGTTAGAAACAAAAAACAACTAATTTCTATTATCCTAGTTCAACATATGTGCTGAGTTTTCCTTCTAAATATATAATTTTTTTTATACGTTTACCCTCTCTAAGTTGATGTTTTTTTCTGCCTTTGGATAATAATTGATTTATCTGTTTATCATGCATCTCAATGGCTTTATCTATAAGACTTTGACTCAGTTCATATAAGTATACAGCTAGTATTGCATATCTTTTATTCTCGTCAAACATTCTAAAAGAATGGGGTTCATACTTTGAACCAAGTTTTGATAATTGGCGTATCCTGTTTGGATGCAGCCCTTGCATATTAATCTTTAATTTTAGTGCTCTGATTTCTTCTAGCTTTTCAATAACTTCAATGAAGGATTTAGGAGAAGGGTATCCAGTGGCAGAACGCAGCCAACCAAGACTTGTTATTGCTTCTTCATCTTTACCACTGATAAGCATATCCGTGCGAAGCTTCTGTTCCTTTGTATTTACATTTATTGACAATGAGTTTTCACCTGGTTACAGTGAAGTGCAAACTCAAAGGGAAAATTTGTAAGTAAATTTTAAACGAAAGTAATAT
>JANQEZ010000406.1 GCA_028278115.1 Clostridia bacterium | reverse complement strand
TATCCGATGTTTCTAGGGATTTTTGATGTGTATAAATTAAACTTTTGACTGGAATCTCTATATGAACCTGTTTTTCTTATATTTTGTAGGTTAAAACAGCTTCATAAAAATCACTCAAATGAAATATCAAAACCCCCTTAAATATTGAAAAACTAAAATTAATGTTTTACTAGCACAACGAGTTAATATAAGTATATACTATAAATCATTTAATACACTAAACATCATTTTTTTCTACTTTTACTTGCTTTATAACGTCTATTATACCTCCATCGCGATATTCTACAATTCCAACTATTTTATCTGTAAATTCAATTGGGTTAGGTTTTCCAGTTATCTTCTCAGCTTTCTCCTTTAATTCTTTTATTGTAAATAATGGTAAGCTAGCTCCTTTAAATTTATTTATTAAGTCTTTTCTTTTAGGATTTACTGCAATACCATAATCAGTAACTAATACATCAATGGTGGAGCCAGGTGTTATAGCAGTAATTACTTTATCTACTACCGTTGACATTCTATCTCTCATAAGTGGTGCTGCAATTATTGCCATTTTTGCCCCAAAGGCTGTATCACAATGTCCACCAGATGCCCCTCTTATTACTCCATCTGAGCCAGTGATAACATTTACATTGAAGTCAATATCAATTTCCAGTGCACTTAAGATAACAATATCCAACTTATTAACTGCACTACCTTTATTGTGGGGATTAGCATAAAAGGATGCATCTATTTCATAATGATTGGGATTTTCTTTCAAGGATTTAGCTGCAATAAGGTCAAAGCTTTGAGTGTCAAAAAGATTCTTAACAAGACCTTCTTCATGCATTTTTACAAATTGTCCAGTAATTCCTCCAAGTCCAAAGCTTGCTTTAATATTTTTTTCGATCATTTTCTCTCTTAAAAAACGAGTTACAGCTAATGAAGCACCACCAGACCCCGTTTGTAAAGAAAAGTTATTTCTAAAATAGCCTGATGCTTCTATAGCCTTAACAACATTTTTAGCAATCAATAAATCTCTAGGATTCTTCGTAAACCTTGTAGCACCTGACATTATTCCATCTGAATCTCCTACAAAATCTACTTCAACTACATAATCAACTTGTGTTTGATTTATGCTTGCTGGTAGATTAGGATACTCAACCAAATTGTCTGTAATTAATACCACCTTTTCAGCATATAAAGCATCTACTTTTGCATAGCCTAAGGAGCCACAAATTGAATTCCCACAAAATCCATTAGCATTTCCATATTCATCACATGATGGTACTCCTAAGAATGCGACATTTATTTTTAATTCTCCAGACTCTATGGCTCTTGCTCTACCTCCATGAGAACGAATAATAATGGGCTGTTCCATTAGTCCATTAGAAATTTCTTCAGCCAATCTTCCTCTTAATCCACTTGTTTCTATTCTTCTAATTACTCCATTCTTTATATGCTTAACTAAGGATTCATGAACATCTGTTAAGGAGCTTGGAGCCAGCACTAGATTTTTTATGCCTAGCTTAGCTATTATGTCCATTACCATATTAACTATATAGTCTCCACCTCTAAAATGGTGATGAAAAGATATAGTCATTCCATCCTGCAGGCCGCTTTTAATAATAGCTGTTTTTAAATCGTCAATTAATTTACTTTTATTTCTCAAGGTATTTTTAACCTCTAAGCTTTGGTCGATATTATTCGGCTCTTTCACTGAGGGGTACATATACTGCTTCAAGCTTCCTATGCCTTCAATGTTTTCAGGAATCTCTCTTCCAATTGCATTCTTAAACAATTTTTTCAACCTCCTCATATACTCCCCTTGCAATTTGCTAAATCCAATACTCTTTTTGCTCTTTCTACAACCGGTGCGTCAACCATTTTTCCATCAAGAGAGATTACACCTAATCCTTTTGCTTTTGCTTCTTCAATGGCCCTTATAACTCTTATAGCTTTATCAATTTCTTTTTTACCCGGCGTATATATTTTATGGACAGGGTCTATTTGTCTTGGATTAATAACAGATTTTCCATCGAAGCCAAGCTGTTTAATTAACTCAACTTCTTTTATAAAGCCATGTTCATCATTAACATCCGAAAAAACTGTATCTAATGCATAAATCCCTGCAGCCCTTGCAGCAAGGACTATTTGACTTCTAGCCATAAGCAGCTCAATTCCATCTAAAGAGCGTGTTGTCTTCATATCTGTTACAAAGTCTTCGGCACCAATGGCTATACCTATAATCCGTGGGCTTGCTTTAGCAATTTCATATGCATTAATTACCCCTACTGCACTTTCTATAGCAGCCATTAATTTTATTTTTCCAGCCTCTATTCCTGCTTTTCTTTCAATTTTGGAAATTAAATAATCTGCATCTGAAATATCTTGGGCTCTTTCTGCCTTTGGTAATCTTATAACCTCTGGCTCTGCTCTAACAATAGCTTCAAAATCTTCCTTTCCAAAGGGGCTGTCTAACCCATTAACTCTAACTACAATCTCTGTTTCACCATAGTCAATTGTTTTGAGTGCATTATAGACCAAAAACCTTGCAGAATCTTTTTCTTTAAGAGATATTGAATCCTCAAGGTCAAACATTACTGAATCTGCACCATATATATGGGCATCTTTAATCATTCCAGGATTATTCCCAGGTACATACATCATAGTTCTCCTAAGCTTTTTCATCTATATACCCTCCTACCATTTATATTCTATAATCCCGGCTGCTCGGCAAGCAGCCCCTTGAACTCTAGCCTTTATGACACAATCTAATGCCCCTTTATCAACTGCACGTACCACTGCCTTTTTGACTCCTATTTCTATTAGAGTCTCTCTGATGGTCTTTATAATCTGTTTTCCAAATTGCTTTTCTACAGAGCTTTTTAAATGAATATAAATCTCTTTTTCATCGCTAGGTTCAATTGTAATTAAAATATCACTAGATTCTAAGCTTCCAGCCACGGCAATCTTTTTTAAATCCATAACTTCACCTCCAAAAATTTAATCATTATATTGAATAATCTTTTATAGGTAGCTCTTTAACTTAAAAACGTTTTCCTCAAACAGCTTTATATTTCTATAAATTATGATATTAGTAAAATCTTAAAAAATCCTTTATAATTCTTAAAGTTCTTTAAGGTTTTACTATCACACCTAAAAAACTCCCTTAGCTGTTAATATTATAGATGTGTGATTTAGAAGTTTTACTTTCTTTATTTTGCTGTGAGCTGTCAGCCATTAGCTATTAGCCAAATTAAGCATTGTAGTTTTGCTTAAGAAATATTTCTAAAAAAGGGTAAGCTTCAGGGTCACACATCTATAATAGGCATAGAAAAACGCAAACTATATTACTAGTGCCAATATAATTTGCGTTTATACATTAAACTTTTTATGCTGTGATATAAATATTTTGGCTGTGAGCTGTTAGTCGTTAGCTCTTAGCCAAATTAAGCATTGTAGCTTTGATTAAGAAATATTTCAAAAAAAGGTTAAGTTTCAGGGTCACATATCTATACTATCACTTGCCCTTTACAAAAGCCTAATAACATATTCCTTAAAACTAATTCTTGGAATATCCTTATTTATCTCATCTAAAATATCTTTTTTTTCATTGCCGATCTGGTTAAATATAAACTGATATAAATCATCCTTATTCTGAAAATATTGATAAAAACATATCATGAATCCCTTTAAAAGGCTTAAGGCTTAAATTAAAAGCATTTATTTATATAATTCTATTCATATGCAATTGCTTCAACAATATCTAGATTAGTAGCTCTCTTAATTGGAAGCATGGCAGCTAAAACGCCAAACAATACTCCAACAATTAAGGAAATAATTAATCCCAGCATCGGGAAGTAAAACTCTAAAACAAATCCTGATACATTCATAAGAGATACAAAGGAATAGCTAAGCCATATGCCTCCTATAATCCCCAGTAGAACTCCCATCAGTGAAATAACTAAGCTCTCCGACAATATCATTTTTCTAACTTGCTTCTTTGTCATTCCAACAGCTCTTAGCATTGCTATCTCTCTAGTTCTCTCTATGACATTCATGCTTAAATTATTGGCTAAGGCGATAAGGGATGGTATAGCTAAAATCGCCATCAAAAAGTACATGAAAAAATTTCTAGTTTCATTTCCCTGTTTTTGAAAATCCCTCCACTCCTCGTAGGATAGCAAGCTGAAGGATGGATAATCTTCTAAGGATTTATTCAAGCTCTCCTCTGTAGCCTCATGGCTGGCACCTTCTTGTCTATTCACCATGAACATTACATTATTGTAGGTATTATAGTCCTCCTCAATATTATTATGGGATATATATGCTGTAGGTGCCTTTGAATTCAAATAATCAATACCAATACCAATCACTTCGTAATCCACCAAGCCATTTACAGCTGTAAGTGTTATTATGTCTCCTATATCATAGCTTCCTTGAAGTGCCAGTGCTCCATTGATAATTATTTTTTTGCCAACCATCAAGTTATCATAGGCTGTCTTTTCATCGCCCTTTTGGAAGGTCAGACCTGAAAGCCTCTCATAGCTTTTAGGGTCTATACCTATCATGCTAAAGCTTAGCTCTCCAGCCTTGGCATCACTTTGCCTAATGGCTGTAAGCTCCTTAACTCCTTCAACCCTTTCAATCCTCTGTTTTAGCTCATCGCCAGCTCCTATATTCCCTTCACTTCCAAGAATCAATGCTTCAGGGAGAATTAAATAATCGGAGTTCATGCTCTTATCTAAATAATTCATAAGTCCCACCGTAAAGGTTGTTGCCATTCCAAGGGTTGAAACTATTATGGCAACGCTTACCAGCATTGTTACAGCAGTATTAGCTGACCTTTTTGATTGTCTAGTAATATTACCAAGGGCAATCAGCCATTCATTTGGCAGGCTAATGGTTTTCTTGATAAACTTTGTCATAGGACCAATTAAAGATGGACTAATCAAAATCAATGCAAATACAGCCAATAAGGCTCCTGAAAATTCTAAATATGCCTGACCCGTTACAAGGGTTATTGTGGCTAGAGCTAATAATACAAGACCTCCAATTAATCGTTTTCTAAAGCTTTGATTATTTATCCCACCAACCTGAGGTCTTATAGCCTCTAAAGCCTCAATTTTCATAGCTTTTCTGGCAGGTCCCAAAACACTGATTATTGGAATCCCTAAACCGAATATTACTGCCATAAGATATAACCATATTGAAAAGCTAACTTCGCCTAATTCAGAGTTAAAAAAATCCTTCCAGATAGGATTTATAATGGGAATCATGGCCTTTAACAGCAGGAATCCTGCTGCAATGCCTATTAATGTTCCTATGATACCTTGAATAAGACCCTCTATGAGAACAATCTGGAGTATGTCTTTTTTCTTGGCTCCTAAAGTTCTTAACATTCCTATATCCTTCTTACGCTCTGCAACAGAAATTTTAAAGGTGTTATACATTATAACTCCACCCATTCCCAAAGCCACTAGTCCAAATACTGTGAATATAACGTTTCCCATCCTTACTATGGCTTCCCACTCATTACCTCCAGCATCCAAGGCTCCCACTGCATAGCCCTCACCAAAGTAATCCTTTATACTCCTTCTCAGCACTTCTTCATCTTCTACCTTATCAGAAAACTGACCTATAATAGCACTAATCTTACCTTCAGCATTAAATAGCTCCTGTGCATCATCCAGTGTCATAAAAACCTCTTCATTTCCAATAGTAGGCTTCTTAGGCAAAACTCCAATGATTTTAAACTTTTTAGTACCCTTTGAAGTGGGTAGGGTTATACTATCTCCAAGCTGGTATCCCGTCTTATCTATAAAGCTTGAACGCACCAAAACGACATTCTTATCTCCTGGTGCTATCCATCGGCCCTTTTCTGTGCTAAGTGGAATTGCCTGCTTTGAGGTCAAAGGCTCTACACCATTTATGGAAATCTTTCCAATAGTAGAATCATTATTAGCAAATCTATATCGCCCAAGGGAGAGTACGTCCTCAAGTACTGGACTTATAATCTCTATTCCTTCCCAAGCCTCAAGCTCTTTAGCCCTTTCTTCATCAAAGGTTATGCCAAGCTCATGGGATAAAATCAAATCTAAACCATGAATTGATAATGTAAGGCTTTGGTCAAAGGCTGACTGTATGGCAGGAATCATTCCATTCATTCCAAATATAATAATTACTCCAAATACGATGGAAAGGGTTGTCAAGGCTGTACGATATTTTCTTCCCATTAAATACCTAAAGGCAAGCTTTAAGGTCATTTCTATCCCTCCTCCCAAAGACTAAATCAATCTATTTTCACTTATAATAGCTCCATCCTTAAGATGTACAATTCGATTTGCATATGAAGACATTCTAGGGTCATGTGTCACCATTACTATAGTCTTTCCCCATTTACCGCAAACATCTCGAAGAAGACCTGCTATCTCCTCAGCCGATCTAGTATCTAAATTTCCCGTTGGCTCATCGGCTAAAATGAAGGCAGGATTATGAACCAGTGCTCTTGCAATAGCAACTCTTTGCTGCTGACCTCCTGATAATTGATTGGGCAGATGTTTAAAGCGATTTCCAAGTCCAACCTTTTCCAGCCATTCCTTTGCCTTTATATTTGCTTCCTTTGTCTTCATGCCGTCAAGAATTAAGGGCATAGCTACATTTTCAACTGCATTCAATATGGGAATCAGATTAAAAAACTGAAATATAAACCCTATCTCCTTCCTTCTAACTAAAGTGATTTCATCATCATTTAACTTAGAAAGTGATCGACCTCTTAGTCCAATTTCACCCCTTGTAGGCTTTTGAAGCCCTCCCAGCAAGTGAAGGAAGGTAGACTTTCCACAGCCGCTAGGACCCATAATAGCAACAAATTCGCCTTCTTCTATTGATAATGAAACTCCATTTAATGCTGTCACTTTACTTTCTCCGCTGCCATATATTTTCTTTAAATCTTTAACCTTAATCATTTCTCCTCCTCCTCACCAACTAATATTATTGGTCTTCCACGATGCTTGGCTTCTGGCATCGGCATAGGCTGAGAGCTGATATCATCCAAACGTGCTTCAACCATATCCAGCCACCTTAAGTCAGCTTCAATTCTCATACTTGCTTGCTCCATCAGCAGTAATAGGGCTAATTCCTTATTCTTATCCTTCTTCAGCTTATCCACATTTATACGATGCAGCTCTTTAAAAAGCCTTGATCTTTGTTTATATAAAAGATCATATGGATCAACATAGCTCGTTGCCAATGTAATCATTAGCTTCAGATAAAATTCATCTTTTTGATGCTCTGATGGTGTTGCACTGCTGAGCCAATCCTTTAGAAGCTTTTCACCAGAGCTTGTAATTCTATAAATTGTCTTCTCAGGTCCACCTTCCTTTTCAACGCTTTCCTCTGATATAAGACCATTCTTCAGGAGTCGATTAAGTGTAGTATATATTTGGGGCTTTTTAACGGCCCAATTTTCTTCTCCACCTACAAGTGCAATAAAGGAATTATACAAATCATATCCATGCCTGGGCTTTTTACTTATTAAGCCTAAAAGTGCTAATCTAACTGACATATAAACACATCCTAATTATTCTAGTAACTTGTTTACTAATTTGTATTTCAACTATACTACAAGTTACTAGATTAGTCAAATTGTTTTTTTATTATCTCTATACACTCCTTTATTGCAGTATTGAATTTTAAGTACTAAAAAAAGCCTATAGGTGTAATATGTAATAAATTACACTTCATAGGCTTTACTTAAATATAGATTTTACTTCCTTAATATGATTGCTTAAATTCTTTGCATCTTTGTTTTCTCTTATTTTTATTTTATGCCTGCTTCACTCCTTCAGTGACTTTGCCTTCTTACTTCTACTTTTCTTGACGTTTGCCCGGTTTCTACATGCCGGGGTGCAATATTTACTTCTGAGGTTTTGAGTAATAAAGATGCTTTCACAGTGCTTACAGGGACTGAGTAAAAGATTCTCGTCGGTGACCACAAAGGCATAAATCGTTTCAATCGTAGTTTTTAGTGAATCAAACTGCCAGGCAATAGTGGTTTTATCAAGCTGATTAATTGTAAAACCAATCTTCTCTGCATGAAAACGACCTGCCATAATCGTTACATTTTCTGTTAAATACCTAGATGAATCTTTAAACATTAGCAATTGCTTAAAATGCTGAACTATCATCTTTGCAAAATCAATTATCCATTCAATTTTCTCACTATAGAATCTTGAAAAAATGAGGTCCATCACTACGGGACGCTTACCGTAGAACTGAGGTGAATCTTCTCTTTTACCTAAATAAACATCTTCTTTGTACTTGCTAATTACAATATCACCTTCTTCAACAAAGGGTATGAACATATCAATATATTTGGCTGAGTCCATTATTTTTTCTCTTTTTACATGATTGTTCTCAACCATTAATATACTTTCATCTCCAACTATATTCCGATTATATGCACTGGCACTAATCAATCCCAATAGACCATACTTCTTGGCAAATACTAAAATTGCCTTTTTTAGCTCCATTTCTTCGGCTTCATCTGAGGCTTTATGGACACTTAAAGCCTTATCACCTATTTTCATCAAATCCAATAGCAATTCTTCAGAAACATCAAAGGGATTATACATACTAAAAACAGCTTCCTCTGTTGGGGTTATATAAACTTCTCCTGATGAATCTTTTTTAAGCTCATAATCACTGTATCTTATCCAGTCTGTAGCAAAGCTTCCTATTAAAGATATTTTTTTATCCATTGCTGCTCCTCCTATATATTCTATCTTAATAGTTGTAATACTATTACATATTACAACTATATTTTATAATTAAATTTCTTGTATGTCAACTATTACATTATAAATATTTATAAATTTTAGCATCTAGCTCAAAGGATATAGAGTGTTAAATTACTTTAATTAAAGTAGTTGTGCTAGTAAAGCATTAATTTTAGTTTATCAATACTTAAGGGGGTTTTGATATTTCATTTGAGTGATTTTTATGAATCTGTTTTAACCTACAAAAT
>JANQEZ010000336.1 GCA_028278115.1 Clostridia bacterium | reverse complement strand
TATAGAATGCACTTATAAACCTACATTTTGATTTTTTGAATAGCCAATGCTTTAGGGATATTCAAGGAATCAAAATGTAAAAGATTTATTGCAATCTATCTATTCCTACTATATTTATTTTATATGAAAAAGCATGCCCTAGCAATCCTATATTTTCCAATAAATAACTAAGGGATATTTATATATATGTGACCCTCAAGCTTAACCTTTTTTTGAAATATTTCGCAGACCAAAACTACAATACTTAATTTGGCTAATAGCTAACGGCTGACAGCTAACAGCAAAGCATTGAAAGTAAAACTTCTCGGTCACACATCTATAAACAGCTTTAAATAGTAAAATCTTCTAAAGGATTCTGACTAGACTCCCATGAATATGTAAAGAAACTATCCACAGCTTCTTCCTTAACTTCTTCTAATTTGGCTGGGTACCATCTTGGAGCCCTATCTTTATCCACAAGTACAGCCCTTACACCTTCAAAAAAATCATGGCATTTCATAAAATTTATACTCATATTAAGCTCCATCATAAAACATTCCTTCAAGGATTTTTTCTTTCCATTAACAAGCTGCTTAAGTGTCACCTTGAGGGATGTGGGAGATTTGGAGAGTATTGTATTTACCGTTTTTTCTGCCCATTCACTACCCTTAGCAGCAGTGCCTTGAAGATATTCTATGATTTCTTCAACACTTTCAGTACTGAAATGTCTGTTTATTTCCTCCTCTAACTCCTGTATTTTACAATCCACAGCAGGTATTTCACTATACTCAGCTATTATGTCATGAAGCTCCTCAGAAACAGAGCCAATATTCCAGATTTTATTCTCAATAGCTTGTCTCAGCTCGCTCCATCTACTGCTTTCAATGTAATAGTCTGCTACACCTGTATAAAGAGCCTCTGCGGCATTAATAGATTTTGAGGTGAGGGCAAGGTAACGTCCTATATGTCCAGGCATCTTATTCATAAAATAGCTTGCTCCTACGTCGGGATAAAGGCCAATACTGGTTTCAGGCATCGCCCATTTGGTTTTTTCAGTGACTATTCTATGGCTTCCGGCAACGGATACTCCTACGCCTCCCCCCATAACATATCCGTCCATATAAACGAGGATAGGCTTAGGGTATAGGTGCAGGGTCATATCCATTCTATATTCCCTTGTGAAAGCCTCTATTGCATACTCTACTATATTAGAATCCTTTAAATCATAAAGCTGTCTAACATCTCCACCGGCTGAAAATGCTTTATCACCTGCTCCTTCTAATACTATAATGGCAATATTGGGATCATCCTTCCATATCAATAGCTGACTATAAAGCTTCTCTATCATATGATTAGAAAAAGTATTCAATTTTTCGGGACGATTGAGCATAATCCATCCAACTCCATTACTTACTTTAAACAAAATATCATTAAGCTTCAACTTACTCACCCCTTATTTGATTTCATTTAATCTATACTTTAATCCTTATATTTAAATATATGACTCCTTGTTAATCCTGTCAAATGCTAATAACGGGAGACAACTACACTATAAATGGAGGGGCTAATGCAAAGGGAAATCGTTATCATTCCCTCTATAGGTTAATTTCATTTGTACTATATAGGTAACCAATAATAGAGTGAAATAAAACCAAAAGGATTATGATATTTTATTTTAGTGATTTCAATGAATCTGTTTTCTTTGAAAAATTAATTAAGGTTTAAAAGCCTTTATCTTTATATGGTATAATATATTGGGTTTTAAAGTTTTAGTTAAACCCGGATTAAATTTTCAGAGGTGTTGTTTTAATGGATATTAATTGGTTAGAATGGTTAGGTTACTTAGCTTCACTCGTTGTTCTTATATCTTTAGTAATGAGCTCTATCATCAAGCTAAGGTGGATTAATTTAGCAGGCTCAGCCTTATTTTCTTTATATGGATTTTTAATCGGTGCCCCGCCAGTAGGTTTTATGAATCTTGGTATTGCTGTGATTAATGTATACTATCTTATAAAGATATATAGCTCAAAGGAATATTTTAAGCTTCTCCCAATTGAGGGAAGCACTACATACTTTAATTACTTTCTAGATTTTCATAAAAAATCTCTAGAAGAATATGCTGGTAAATCCAACTTTGATATTGATAATTCGGATTTAAGCTTTTATATACTACGAAATATGATGCCAGCAGGGGTTTTTCTAGGCTCAAAATACGATGAAAATACTTTAAAGGTGGAGCTTGATTTCGTTATACCAGAGTACAGGGATTTTAAGATTGGAAGCTATATTTACGAGAGCAGAAGAGACTATTTCCTAGACAAAGGTTATACTAAGCTTATAGGTTTTTCATCAAACAGCGTACATATTAGCTACCTTCTAAAGATGGGCTTTGAAGAAAAAACTGAAAATGGTAAAACTTGTTTTATTAAGTTATTAACTTAAAGGAGAAGCTAGCATTTTAGCTTCTCCTCAGGCTTCCCCGAAACCCGAATTTCTTCGTTGTTGCTTAGGGCGAGAACTCTTACGTATTTCTTTATACGCTGCGACCTCTCACTTTCAGCACGCCTCGAACTTCGGATTTCGGGGAAGCCTGTCATCTTGTTGACTTTGTC
>JANQEZ010000323.1 GCA_028278115.1 Clostridia bacterium | reverse complement strand
TCTTGCCAGTAAATGAACATTTATTAACTTTACCCTTATTTATCCAGTCCCCGCACAATAAGCATCTATCAATAAACATCGGGAACTCCTGCACCTCTGTCCTATCAGAATACTTTATTTTCCAAATATTTTTTTTCTTCAAGGGGTCATATCTTTTTTCTAAAACTTCGAATTTTTCCATTATGCCTCTTTTACAAAATTTTTAAAATAAACTAATTTTCTGTCTTCTCTACAGCAATAAACCCGAGAGAACCCAGCTCATGCCCATCAACATTTATATAAAAACAATACTCTCCCGCTTCTTTAATATCTAGAGACATATTGAGAATAATATTATGGTATGATTTGCGTTGAGACATCGGTGACTGAAAATTAGCTCTTATATCCGGAAGTATTCTTTTGCCGTCAGCATTCAAAAAAGCAATCTCTACATTGTGTAGTTTTCCCATCTCTGTTCTTTCCAGTTCTAACGTTGCAATCAAAGCCCCTGTCATAGGTAGATTCTTTATTGTCCCTTTGGAATCTTTTATTTTACTGAGAGTAAATCTATTAATTCCTCCTCGTAATACCGAAAAAGTATTGTCGGGATGAGCGGTAGCCGCATCGCATAAAAACATATTTTTTAATACCATCGTGTCTACTCCTGTTTTTTCTTTAACTTCAATAAATTACTCTGCTTCTTAATTATGGAGAGTTTAAACCAATCAAGAGCATCTTCTTTGGTAGCTTGCGTCGCTGCAATTTTTATAATCAAATCATGGTATGCTTCTAAACTACCAACGTCATGTCCATTTAGGCGAAGGAAAACTCTACCGCAAACGAAAGCTGTTCTTTTATTTCCATCAACGAAGGGATGATTCTTAATCATACTATAAACAAGAATGGCAGCTTTCAAGGCTATTGAAGGATATAAATCTTGCCCTGCAAATTGTCTTTGCGGATTAGCTACAACAGCTAACAAATGATTATTATCCCTTATGGCTTGAAAACCACCAAACTTGCTTGTGTGCTCTCGATAGATATCTAATATTTCGTTGTAATTCAAATATCTAACTTTCATCAGCAAGTCTCCTTAAGTACTCCTCGCTATCATCCATAACACAGTTTAGCTCCTGTCGAAATTCTGCATCAGGAATATAAATAGCATAGGTTTCTATAACCCTATCTACCCCCTGTTTCAACAATTCGGTCACAGGAATTCTTGTGGCTTCATGGATTTGGTCTAAAGCCTTGTTCCTGTTTTGGTCCAATCTGAAAGTTTTAACTATAGTAGCCATACTCGCCTCCTTTTTTACAATTGAAGTATAACATGTAATACATAGGTTTGTCAAGTATTATTTGTATTACAATTAGCCCACTAAATACTTAAAGGGTGTTTATCTACCGCCTTTTTGAGCTGTTTATCGTCACAACCCAAATAGAATCTTGCAGTTGTAGAAATATCACTATGCCCGGCCAAAAGCTGAATATCTCTTAAATTTACTCCGTTTCTAAGCATCAGAGTGCAAAATGTGTGTCTTAGTATTTGGGGGGTTATTCGTTTATTAAACTTCATTTTTTGCCTTATTTCTCTCAACAAAAGATATAGCCCTTGCTGAGTCAAAGCATGAGTTTTTCTGTTAGTAGACACAAATAAATTATCTACTCCTTTACGTTTGGGCCTGACTTTTAAATAATCCTTTATATAATCTTTCACTGTTTCGTTCAGAGGTATTATTCTTTCTTTATTTTTGGCAAATACTTTAATGTATCTTCTTTCTAAGTTAATGTCCTGTAGCTTTAAATTTAGCAACTCTTTTTTTCTCACTCCAGTGAAGAGAAATAAAGCAATAATAGCTATATTTCTATACCATCTTGATTTATAGTACTTTTTCATGTTTATACAAGCTTGTAGTAGCTCTTTCGCTTCTTCTTCGTCCAAAAACTCTGGCAGTCTCTTAGGTAACTTAGGTTTCTCTAGATAATCACATGGGTTAGCAGATAAATATTTTCTCTTTATAAGAAACTTGCAAAAAGAGTTTAAACCTTCCATAATATTAAGTATTGTTCTAGAAGAGTTACCCTTCACTCGTTGGTTAATAAAGAAATCTCTCAAATTCTCAGCGGTAAGTACTTCTACTTCTAAATTCAATAGTTTATAATGTAGGTACTTATAAAAAGGTTGGATACTTCGTTTGTACCAATCAATCGTAGTAGGCTCTAAGCAGCGTTCTAGCAGAGAGTAATTAACGAATTCTTGAAAGACTACTTTTAATTCCATACCATTAACCAAGAACTACTTGAACCACTGACAAAACGGGGATGAGAGTTTGCTCATATTTGATTAATAGCCATTATTTTGATAATATATTTTATTGCTGGTTTTGCTAAATCTGTGATATAATTTTTTGCCCCGGTTAGAAATTTAAGCTTTTGGCGGCGTAGCTCAGGCTGGTAGAGCAAACGGCTCATACCCGTTTTGTCAGTGGTTCAAGTCCACTCGCCGCCATTAGTCTTCATTTAATAGGTTAATTATCTGCGTAAAAGACTACTAAGGTGGTAAAGTCGCAGGCGGGTATTCGCATTTCCTCTCCCAGCCTGAGCAACACCGCCAAAGTAGTCATTCCTTCAGAACACCCCAACGACTATTAGTACTTTCCCCTATAGCCAATGATTATGAAGCTAAAAGACGCTTTTAAAGAGTTTTTGGATTATTCTCTTTTAGAACGCTGTTTAGAGCCTACCACAGTCAGATGGTATAAAAGGAGCATGAATTCTTTCTCTAAATACTTGCGTTATAAAATGATGAAAGCAGAAGTAGAAGTCTTAACCGTAGCTAACTTAAGGGATTTTTTCGTGAGTCAACGGATAAAGGGCAACTCACCTAGAACATTACTTAACTCCATGCAGGGAATCAAATCATTCTGTAGCTTCTTAGTGAAAAGGAAATACTTACCTAGCAATCCTATAGATAGTTTAGAAAAGCCAAAGCTATCAAAGAAGCTACCAGAGTTTTTAGATGAAGAAGAAGCCAGGGAATTAATGCAGACAGTTTTAAATATGAAGGTTTATTATAAATCTAGGTGGCATAGGAATGTAGCGATTATAGCTTTATTTTTATATACAGGTATCCGCAGGAGAGAGCTTTTAAATCTAAAAATTAAAGATGTGAATTTAGAAAGAGGTTACATAAGAGTATTTGCCAAGAATAAAGAAAGAATGGTTCCTTTAAACGATACGGTAAAAGAGTTCATCGAGGATTATTTAAAAGTCCGACCTGAAAGAAAGGAGATAGATAATCTTTTTGTTTCTACTAACCGGAAGCAATCAGCATTAAAGAGTAGAGGGCTACATATTCTATTTAAACAATTAAAGCAAAAAGTATCCTTCCGAAAGAAACTCTCAGCTCAGATATTAAGGCATACTTTTTGTACTCTAATGCTTAGAAACGGAGTAAATTTAAGAGATATCCAGCTTTTGGCTGGGCATAGTGATATAAGTACCACAGCTAAGTTTTATCTAGGGTGTGATGATAAACAATTAAAAAAAGCAGTAGAAAAGCATCCTTTGAGTATTTAATTTTAAAATTGACTATTTTTATCAAAGTAGTATGATTTATGTGGGCTTATTTAGTAATAGGTTCATAAAATAATAGTAAAATATGAGATTCATTAAAGGGCTAAGGCGAGTTTTTAAAAAGCAATATGATTTTCGCACCTTCCTATTGTTCCTGGCATTCTTTACTGTCGGCGTAGTTCTTTTACTATGGGTATGCTTTTTAGATAAGCATGTAGACGTAACCCACTTTAGAATTATTAAATGGAGCACCCCCAAGCCAATAGTAATAAATATACTAAGTCAATTTTCGGGAACCTTTTTTGTAATAGCAGTTCTTATAGTAACTGTTGAAAAGATATTCAAGGTATTTTTAAAAAAGGATATAGACGTTTATAGTGTTCAAATAGCTGAAAGTGTACATGATGCTATATACGGCAATTTTGTTCCAGAAGAAATACTAAGCGAAGTTAAGCAACAGGTAATTCTTTCAGCTTTTGTGTACAGGAATTATAATACAGAGTATGTGGCAGAGGAAGTTAGGGAAATTAGCGGTCAAAAGTATTTAAAGTTTTCTTCAGAACTTGTTATGACCGTAGAAAATATAAGCGAACTTACTAGGCAATTTAAGGGTGTCCTTGAGTATACCAGTGCTGAATTCGAAAAGTCTTCTAAGCCCATAGAACATGAGTTATTGGAAGTTAGGTCTAAGAATAGAACTATTTTTAAATTCAACCCTTCTCAATGCAAGAGTATAGTAAAAAGAACGGAAGAAGGAGACAAATATTTATTTCCTTATGAGGTACCAATCCCACCAGAAGAATCAGTTGAAGTTAGGATGCATAGAACACTTTATTTGAAGGATGAAGGGGATGCGATAGATATTTTTGTAAAAAAGCCTCTTATTAATATGGATGTAAGGATAGTATTCCCGAATAGAAATTATAAGTTATTCTATTATCCAAATTTACCGAATCTAAAAAAACACAGGAAGAACTTTTTTAAGAAGGAAGAAAAACATCAAGGTAAGGATATAAGAATTAGTTATAAAGGCGGTATGTTACCATATCAAGGCGTTGTATTACAGTGGAAAAAGATAAATTAGCACGCTTGACTTTATATCTTTTAAATGGTATATATTGTATAGATAAAGGTGATATTATGCCAGTAAGAGATGGTGTATAGCTTAGTAAAATAAGCCTATTTCAAGGCTTATCCCCCTCTAACTAAACCCAATATTAATCAGTAGCACGAAAATCCATCAATTTTGATAAGGAAATCTTAAAAGCTTTGGCGAGTTTTTCGAGGGTTTCTATTTTTATATTAGGTGGTTTTTTACCTTCTATTTTCTGAATATACTTATAATCAATATCTGCTACCTCAGAAAGCTT
>JANQEZ010000303.1 GCA_028278115.1 Clostridia bacterium | reverse complement strand
AAGCTTTGATTTTATCTGCTTATCCTTCTTTTTTGCCTTGACTCTATTGTGTTCTTTACCTCCAGATTTATTACCCGTATCAATGGCCTTTTTCCTTGATTCCCTGTGGGCTTTACTAGACCAATTCTTTAGCTGTTTTATTTCCTTGGCTATCTTTTCTCTGTATTTTTCCTGTACCATGTACTCATGAAGCTGAGACTCATATCGTCTTTTCTTTTCGTCTCTATAGAATGAATAGTTGCCTTTGTAATTGTTTATAACCCCTTCTTCGATTTCAATAATCCTGTGAACACTTTTATCAAGGAAATACCTATCATGGGAAATGATTATGATAGTTCCATTGTATTTTTTCATCTCCTCCACCAGCCATTGTATTCCCTGTAAATCCAGATGGTTTGTGGGTTCATCTAAAATCAATAAGCCTGGCTTTGAAGACCATATATTTGCTAGTGCTAATTTTGTTTTTTCTCCACCGCTTAGTCCACTAAACCTTTCTATGTCCCATTCTTTAACCTTTTCCATGCCTAAATGACTTGAGGCTTTAAGAAATTCCTTTAGGCTATATTCACTTTCACCCTTAGCAATCATGTCATTAAAGATATGGGAGGTATAGAAGGTAGACTGTAGAAGATATCCTGTCTTTATGTCCTTTTTATACCATATAACTTCACCTTTATCCTGCTTTACGCTTCTAAAAATAATGTTTGCCAGTGTAGTTTTTCCTGCTCCATTCCTGCCAACTAATCCAATCCTTTCTCCTATGACTATATCAAGGTTTATATCCTTTAAAACATTTAAATCTCCAAAATCCTTTCTTATTCCACGACAGCTCAGTAATAATGTCATATTTCTCACCCCATTGCTTTATTTATAATAAAAAATAAGACTGCAAATGAACACTAGTTCACTTACAGCCTTAGACTCGGATTTTAATATATTAAAATCAAATAGATTTAAATATGCATTTAGCAAGTACTTTGAGGACTTATTATATATTCAGGAAGTAATGGGTTCATCAAATTTCCCCATAGAAATTAAGTACTAAAGTTCATTATTGTTTAAAAGCATATTTAAACATATACACAAAAATACCGTGCACATACACACAGTATTATCATCACCATATATAGACTTATGCAGTGTTCTTAGCTCATTGTTTATCTAAAAGAAGTCAAAAAAGGGCACAGCTTACACGCTTATTTTAATAACCACCTTTTAGATAACTATATTTAATTAATATTATTTAGCTAAGAACAATTTACGCATTGCTTTCTCCTTTTACTGAGAGTTTTAATTTATTATTCCATATAAAAATTGTACCAAATGGACCTATGCAGTGTCAAGAGGCTTATTTTTTATGCCTCACTCATTGCTATTGGATCATAGAGAGCAAAAACGTTTGGCGACGGGTTGTGCAAGTAACCTGTTTTATATAGCTTAAGAATGAATTTAGATGTATTTAGAATGGTGCATAGCCTTGTTCTGACCACCACTCCTCTTTATGATAATTATATGCATCGGTAAATTGTTCTAAATGCACTTTTTCCCAGGAAACAAGGAGCTGATACAGCTTTTTAGCTAGTTTATTATGGGTTCTATTCATTGCATCCTCGTAAAAATCTACTGCAGCCTTCTCTATCTGGATTCCTATGCCAAATACAGAAACGGCAAGACTATGGTTTTGGGATTTTAGCTTTTTCCAATCTATTATATTAGGTGATGGAGGATTTGATATAAAGGCCAGTTCAAAATCTTCTTCTTTTCCAATTTTAATCTTATCAAATAATTCCTTTAAGTATTCTACATGCTTTAATTCTTCGTTTGCCAGCTCAAGTAAAGCTTGTTTTCCCTCTTTATTTTTCTCTTTTTCCGATGCCATTTTATAAAATTCATATCCTTCAATTTCATTTAATATTGCCTGTTTTATAATCTTTAATTCTTCCTTATTCACAAACTACCACTCCTTATTGGAAATTTTTCTATATAAACTTATAGAGCCATTTCTTATGTAATACCCGATTTACATTGGAATTATTCTAAATTTCTTAAATATTAAGCAATACAAATAAAATTAGACATCTTTAAAGCCTATCATGCTG
>JANQEZ010000283.1 GCA_028278115.1 Clostridia bacterium | reverse complement strand
ATATCATTAGGTTTGAATCCTCCATTCCATGCTCCTTTACTTGCTTTGGAATGAGGTATTTTTTAGCGATTACGGTCTTTTCTTCTTCTGTATATCCTGAAACGTCAATTACTTCCATTCTGTCTAAAAGTGGTCTTGGTATTGTTCCCAATGTGTTAGCTGTAGTAATGAACATTACATTTGATAAATCAAAGGGTACTTCTAGGTAGTGATCTGTGAACTCCTTGTTTTGCTCTGGGTCTAAAACCTCTAATAGTGCAGAGGCAGGGTCACCTCTAAAGTCACTGCTTACTTTATCTATTTCGTCAAATAGAAATACTGGATTTTTTGAGCCAGCATCTTTGATTGCAGATATAATTCTTCCGGGTATTGCTCCTATATAAGTCCTTCTATGACCTCTAATCTCTGCCTCATCTCTTACTCCACCTAGAGACATTCTAGCAAATTTTCTATTTAATGATCTGGCTATGGATTTAGCTATGGAGGTCTTTCCTACTCCCGGAGGTCCTACTAGGCATATAATGGGGCCCTTCATTTTCTTAGCAAGCTTTCTTATTGCCAGATATTCAAGGATTCTTTCTTTAACGCTTTTTAGTCCATAATGGTCTTCGTCTAAAATTTCCTTTGCCCTTTTAATATCAATTGAGTCCTTTGACTTTTTATTCCAAGGCAAATCCAAAATCCAATTGACATATGTCCTTATTACCCCTCCTTCGGCTGAGCCAGGAGAAAGCTTTGAAAGTCTGTCAATCTCTTTATATACCTTTTCTTCAACTTTTTTAGAAAGCTTGGCCTTTCTAACTTTATCATGCATTTCTTCGATTTCATCATCGTATTCTGCATCTTCACCAAGTTCTTCCTTTATTGCTTTTAGCTGTTCCTTTAGATAATATTCTTTTTGTAATTTATTGATACGCCTTTTAACCTTGCTGTTTATCTCTTTTTCGACTTCTAATATTTCTATTTCCTTTAGCATTATCTTATATAAAACTTCAAGTCTCTCCTTGGGGTCAAATGCTTCCAATATCTCCTGCTTTTGCTCAGTTTTTAGAAGCATGTGGGAGGCTATGACGTCAGCCAGTCTGCCAGATTCTTCTATAGAAGATACACTAATCATCACTTCTGGGGAAATTTTATTGCTTACGCCTATATAGCTTTCAAATGAATCAAGGACAACCCTCATCATGGCTTCAAGTTCTTTGTCTTCTGATTCATTTTCAAATATGTATTCTTCTATACCACCTTTAAAATAGGGGTCCTCTTGCAATAAATTATCTATTTTACCTCTGCTAATACCTTCTACTAAAACTCTAATGGCATCTCCTGGCAGTTTAAGCATTTGCTTAATCTTACAGATTGTCCCTATTTCATAAAAGTCTTCTGGAGTTGGTAGGTCAATGTCTATTTCTTTCTGGGTGGTTAAAAATATGGTTTGATCCTTCACCATAGCTTCTTCTAGTGCTTTTATTGATTTTTCTCTGCCTACGTCAAAATGAAGCACCATATATGGAAACACAGAAAGACCTCTAAGGGGTATCAGCGGCAATTCTATGGTTTTATTCTTTTTATCTTCCATTAAAATCCCTCCTTCTTTTGAAGAGTCATAATTTAGTTGTTTGATATTTAACATGGCCATAATGGCTAAGGCTTAGCTTCTTAAAGAATAAGCTATATGTCTTTATAAGCTTTTGCTTTTTAAGGCTAATGGCAAAAAATATAGTTTAGAGTCACAGAATCATATTAGATTTTTTATTTGCAAAGGTTATGATAGTTCTATGCTTTGGTTCATTTTCTGAGCTTTATTATACACAAATGCAAGGTTTTTATCAATAAGGAATTTTCCATTTATTATTATATTGCTTAGTATTGATGTTAATTATACAAGCTTCTTAGAGGTATTAAGAAAGCGAGCCATTTTGACTCGCATTTCATTTTTATAGAATTAAGAAGCTGTTTCTTCGTTTTTCTTTATATTAGTCTTCTTCTTCTTTTTCTGCTCAGCAAGAACTAAAGTAGGTGGAATTTTCTTTTCTATGGTTTCCTTTGTCACTATACATTTTTTAATATCATCCCTTGAAGGTATTTCATACATAACTTCAAGCATTGTATTTTCAAGTATACTTCTAAGACCCCTTGCACCTGTTTTCCTATGGATAGCCATTTTAGCAACAGCCTTTAAAGCATCGTCTTCAAATTCTATATCAACTTCATCCAGCTCAAATAGCTTTTTATATTGCTTTACAAGGGCATTCTTTGGCTCAACTAAAATTCTTACAAGGGCTTCCTCGTCTAATTCGTGTAGGGAAACTACAACGGGTACTCTTCCAACAAATTCTGGTATTAGACCATATTTTAATAGGTCACCGGGCTCTATTTTTTCCAGAATTTTACCTATCTCTATATTGGCTTTACTCTGAATCTCAGCACCAAAGCCCATGGCTTTTTTACCAGTACGCTTTTGGATTATCTTTTCTATACCATCAAAGGCTCCACCACATATAAATAGTATATTACCTGTGTCGATTTGTATGAACTCTTGATGTGGATGCTTTCTTCCACCTTGTGGAGGAACGCTTGCAACTGTGCCTTCTAATATCTTAAGCAGTGCCTGCTGAACTCCCTCACCACTTACATCCCTGGTGATGGAAGGGTTATCAGTTTTTCTAGCAATTTTATCAATCTCGTCGATATAAATAATACCTCGTTCTGCCTTCTCTATATCAAAATCAGCTGCTTGAATCAGCTTCAAAATAATGTTCTCAACATCTTCTCCAACATAGCCTGCTTCTGTAAGTGAAGTGGCATCTGCTATTGCAAAGGGTACATTTAGTATCTTAGCTAAGGTTTGAGCAAGCAGGGTCTTACCAGAGCCAGTAGGTCCAAGTAATAAAATATTACTCTTTTGAAGCTCAACTTCGTCACTCTTAACCTCTTGGTCGATTCTCTTATAATGATTATATACTGCTACTGCAAGGGCCTTTTTAGCAACATCCTGCCCTATGACGTATTGATCTAAGATATCCTTAATCTCTTTAGGTTTAGGTAGATCAGAGGTTCCCATATCAAAGTTTTCTTCAAATTCTTCATGAATTATTTCTTGACAGAGCTCTATACATTCATCACAAATATATACATTTGGTCCTGCTATAAGTCTTTTTACTTGATCCTGTGACTTACCACAAAAAGAACACTTTAGCTTGCTTTTGCTTCTGTCATCAAATCTAGACATCGCCACACCTCTCTTGTGTTATTTCCTAGAAGTAATAACTTTATCAATAAGCCCATACTCAAGAGCTGTTTCTGCATCCATAAAGTTATCTCTATCAGTATCTCTTTCAATTGTTTCCAATGGTTGACCTGTTCTTTCACTTAATATCTGATTGATCCTATCTCTCATCTTTAGGATTCTCTCAGCATGAATCTTTATATCTGTAGCTTGACCCCTTGTACCACCTAGAGGTTGATGTATCATAATCTCAGAATTAGGTAGCGCAAGTCTCTTACCCTTTTTGCCAGCGGCAAGTAGAAACGCACCCATACTAGCTGCCATTCCTATACAAATAGTAGATACATCTGGTTTAATGTATTGCATTGTATCATAAATAGCCATGCCGGCTGTTATAGAACCTCCTGGACTATTTATGTATAAATGGATATCCTTATCTGGGTCATCTGCTTCGCAGAATAGAAGCTGAGCTACTATCAGGCTTGCAGTATGGTCGTTAACTTCTTCTCCTAAGAATATTATTCTATCCTTTAAAAGTCTTGAATATATATCGTAGGACCTTTCTCCACGATTAGTCTGTTCAACTACTACAGGTACTAAAGGCATATAATCTCACTCCTCACACATGATACTAGAGATAAACAATTCCAAGGTTTAATATATTTTAAAGAAAAAATGTAAAAGCCTTCATTTATCTTCTTTAAGATATATTTTAAGTCTTATTATTGTTTATCTATACAGTAAATTTAAGCTATATTAGCATTTTTAACTAAAAAGTCAATGGTTTTTCTAACTTTGATAGTATTTCTAATATACCCAAAGTTCTCATCTTTAAAAGATTCTTTTAATTTTTCTACTGTTGTTTTATGACTTTCTGCCATTTTTTCTAATTCTTGGTTTAAATCCTCATCGCTTACTTCAATGTTTTCTTTTTCTCCTATAGATTCTAGTGCTAAAGAACTTTTTATTCTATTGTATGCATCATCTTTCATTTGTTTTCTTAAATCTTCAATTTTACTGCTTGTAAACTCTAAATATTTTTCTAAATCTAATCCTTGATATCTTAATTGGAAATCAAAATCTCTAATCATATTGTCTATTTCTGTATCTACCATAGCTTCTGGTATATCTACTATTACCATTTCAAGTATTCTATCTATTACTTTGTCTCTTTGCTCTTTTTCTGCTTTATCCTTAGCACTTTCTTCTAATTTATTTCTCGCATCATCTTTAAGCTCAGCTAAAGTATCAAACTCACTGACATCCTTAGCAAACTCATCGTCTAACTCAGGAAGCTCTTTGAATTTGATTTCTTTAACGTTAACGGTAAATACAGCATCTTTACCTGCTAAATTTTCTGCTTGATATTCTTTAGGGAATGTAACTTTAACTTCTACTTCATCACCAATATTTGAACCAATTAATTGCTTTTCAAATCCTGGAATAAATTTACCTGAACCAATAACTAGGGATTGGTTTTCAGCAGTTCCTCCTTCAAACTGCTCATCACCTACAAATCCTTTATAGTCAATGATAACCTCGTCCTCATCTTGTACAGCTCTATCATCAACGTTAACTAGTCTTGAATTCATATCTCTCATTTTTTCTATTTCAGAGTCTACATCCTCGTCAGTTACATTATACTCAATTTTTTCTACTTCTATACCTTTATAATCTTCAATAGCAGCCTCAGGTTTTACTGTAACTATAGCTGTGAATACTACATCTTTTCCCTTTTCAATCTCTTCGATATCTATCTCTGGTCTAGCTACAGGGTCTAGATTATATTCTTCAACTGCTTTATCATATTCAATAGGAAGTGCCATGTTTATTGCATCTTCATAGAAAACACCTTCTCCGTACTGCATTTCAATAACTTTTCTTGGTGTTTTACCCTTTCTAAAGCCGGGTATATTAAATCTTTTTCTGTTTTTTAAGTAAGATTTTTGAACAGCATTTTCAAAGCTTTCAGCACTTACTGTAATTTGTAAAGTAACATCATTTCCTTCTTTCTTTATCATGGTTGAAGCCATTAATATTTTTCCTCCTCTACGGTATTTTAATATTTCCATTATTAACTAATATTATTAAGTTTAAACTAATATACCTATTTACAAATAACAAGCATTAGTCTGGAAACATAAGTATTTATATATAATTTAGGTTTCACTATATAAATCCTATATCTGCTTATCTTTAATTACTTAAAAGACCAATGGAATTTCCACTGGTCTAAAGAATTTATAATATCATCATAGATATTATATCACTATGAAGTTTATTGTAAATACTTTTTTTGCTTAATTTGCTTATTTTACAGATTTTAAAGCAATTCTCTTAGAATTCTAGAAATAATCTCATATGAAAACCCTCTTCTTTGG
>JANQEZ010000282.1 GCA_028278115.1 Clostridia bacterium | reverse complement strand
CGTTCATTATTTTCTTTGAAATTTATTTTAAGTTTTAGTGTTGGTTATCTTTATATAACGCATTTATAAAGCTGCATTTGTATTTCATGAATAGCCAATTTATCTAGGCTATTCAAGAAATACAAGTGTAAAAGCTTTATTGCGTTATATATACAACTCTTGACATTACAACCTTGTGTCATATTAGGCTTAGATAAAGAGTTAAAATTATAATTCTTTGTCTAAGACTGTTAACAAGATGAAATATGATTTAACATACCTTTCCAGGGTTCAAAATCCCCTTAGGATCAAATGCAAGTTTTATATTCTTTAAAAGTTCCATTCCTCTATTGCCCATACATTCTTCTAAATAAGGCTTTTTAGCATATCCTATACCATGTTCTCCAGATACCTTTCCGCCTAACTCTCTAGCCTTTGAGTACATACATTCAAATACATCCTCAAGCTTTTTATGCCATACTTCTTCAGATAAATCATCCTTAAGTACGTAAATATGAAGGTTTCCATCTCCAGCGTGGCCGAAGCTCTTTATCCTTATGCTAAATTCTTTTTGAAGGTCATCGGAAAACTTCACAAACTCAGCCACCTTGTTTCTAGGAACAACTACGTCGCACTCATCCATCTCAGTTGTAGATGCTTTAATGGCCTCAAGAAATGCTCCTCTGGCAGACCAAATAGAATCCTGTCTTTCTTGGGTATTTGATATTAACACATCAATTGCACCACAGTCTAAGCAGATATGAGCAACCTTTTCGTATACTTCTTCTATCTCCTCTTTGCTATTGCCGTCAAAGGTAAGTAAAAGATATGCGTCCGATGAGTTATCCGGGAACTTCTTGCCTAAAAATTCTTCCGATGCAAGTATTACATCTTTAACCATATACTCTATGGCTGTTGGTATCACCTTTGACTTAATGATTTTAGGTACAGTTTCTATTGCCATTTCTAAATCTGGAAAAGGTATAAGCAGACTTATTGCTTTTTTGGGCAGAGGTAATAATCTTAAAACTGCCTTTGTCACAATGCCAAGAGTTCCTTCCGAGCCAACTATTAAATCCTTTAAGCTGTAGCCTGAACTATTCTTAACTACCTTACCTCCTATCTCCATTATTTCACCATTTGGCAGAACTACCTCAAGTCCCCTTACAAAATCCCTTGTTACTCCATATTTAACCGCCCTCATACCACCAGCATTTGTGTTGATATTTCCTCCTATGGTAGCACTTTTTTCTCCTGGATCAGGTGGATAGAATAAATCATGCTCCTCCACATACTTTGATATTTCCATAAGAAGTACTCCCGACTCAACGGTTAAAGTTAAGTTTTCTTCATCTAATTCAAGGATATTATTCATAGGACTTAGGTCCATCATAATACCGCCATAAAGTGCAACTGCTCCTCCCACAAGACCGGTTCCCTGCCCTCTAGGGGTAACAGGTATATTATTCTCGTAGGCGTATTTCATGATATTTGAAACTTCCTCAGTGCTTGTAACTCTAACTAATACTTCAGGATATTTGTGAATACCCGCAAGCTCGTCATGGCTGTAATCTTCATTTATATTTTCTCCAGTAAAAACTCTATCCTCTCCGCAAATAGACGTAAGAAAGTCTAAATCATTATTATCGATCTTTTTAAAGCTCATACTTCTCCCCCCTTAATTTGTAGTAGCTGCTACTAACTTCTCTGTATCAAAACCACCTGCTTTAATTTTCTCTATAAGCTGAGGGATGACTTCATAAATATCCCCTATTATTCCATAATGGGCTACACCAAATATTGATGCTTTTTCATCTTTATTTATTGCTACGATACACTCAGAATTGTTCATTCCTGCAACGAATTGGATTGCTCCAGATACTCCACATGTTATTAAAAGTTTAGGTTTTACTGTTCTACCACTAAGTCCAATTTGCTTTCTAGGGTCTGCCCATCCTGCTTCTATTAAAGGTCTAGTTGTGGCTACATGGGCTCCAAGCAGGTCTGCCAGCTCGAAAATCATCTCTAGGTCATCCTGCTTCTTTATTGCTCTTCCTGCAACAATAATAACCTCTGCATCCTCTAGTCCTATTTCTTTTTCCTTTTTCTTTACTTCTAATACTTTAATTTTTGACGAAAGACATTCTTTTTCTATGCTGCAGTAATTAATCTTTCCACTTTCTTCTACACTTCTTTCTGGAGCTGAGAATATTTTATATCTCACTGTGGCGAATTGCGGTCTATGATTAGGGGTATGGATATGGGCCATTATATTTCCACCGAAGGCTGGTCTTATTTGGTCTAAATCCGTATTTTCTTGTACGTCTAATATGGTACAATCTGCAGTAAGACCTGTTCTAAATCTAGCCGCTGTTCTAGGAGCTAAAGATCTTCCTATAGTAGTTCCTCCTACCAGTACAATACTAGGCATAACATTATTGATATAGTCCTCAAAGACTGCTGTATAAGGCTCTATTCTAAAATCCTTTAATTCTTCTTCGTCGTATACAAATACCTCATCAACTCCATAGTGTAATAATTCATTTGCCTTATCCTTTATATTGTGTCCCATAAATAGAGCATGTACGGGATAATTTACTTTAGCTGCAAGCTCCTTGGCTTTACCTATAAGTTCAAGGGTTACTGGGTGAATATCTCCTTCTAGATGATCCACGTATACAGCTATGCCCTTCCATTTATCCTTATCAATACACTCAACCTGTTCTTCCTCTAATTCAAAGACACCTTCTGGTCCGTTTTTAATACATAGATTACACATCTTACATGCTGCATTTATTGTAAGATAATCGTTAACATATTCTATAGCTGAAAATGGACATAGTTTTACTAGTTCTTCTGGATTTGTAACCTTATATTGATGAATTACTATCTTCGCCATATTACCCCTCCTATATGAATTTTAATTCTTTTAATTTATCAAATAGTTTACCTGAGAGCTCACTCCCCTGCCCCTTCCACATCTCATGGTCAGTATTTGCCTTGGGTGGGAATATCCTTTTTACCTGGGTAGGTGAGCCGTTTAATCCATATTTCATTTCATCGTGATCATCTAAGTCTTTTAAGCTATAGAAAGGGATTTGTCTATCCTTTGTAGCTATCTTTCTTTTAAAGGATGGCAGTCTTGGCTGATATATATCCTTGTCAACTGTAATTAGACATGGAAGCATAACATCGACAATTTCAACGGTATGAGGCATATCCATCTCAAGCACAACAGAATTTTCCTTAATCTCCAATATCTTCTTAACATTTGCAACATGGGGAATATCCAAGAATTCTGCAATTTCTGGTCCAACCTGGGCAGTATCACCATCGGTGGTCATTTTTCCGCATATTATAAGGTCAGGGTTTCCAAGCTTTTTAATTCCTTGGGCTAGTGTAAATGCAGTGGCAAGTACATCTGCTCCAGCAAATTTTATATCTGTAAAGAGGGCACCGTCATCTGCTCCCATCATGTATGCCTCACTAATAATCTCAGAAGCTTGTGGTGGTCCCATACTTAAAACAGTTACTTTCCCATCATTATCTTCTTTAATCCTCATGGCAGTCTCAACTGCGAAAAGGTCGTAGGGATTCATTTTTGAATCTATCCCATCCCTCTTTAATACACCTGTTTTTTCATCAACTTCGACCTCTGTGGTTCCTGGTACCTGTTTAATACAAACAAATATATCCATATGATTCCCTCCTTAGGTATTATGGTATTACCAGCTCTATTAAAAAAAATATACTATTTAACGATTACAGAAACTCCATCTGGTATGACTGCTATTTTTGCATCTTTACCTTGCATCTCAAGGGCAGTGTCTAAGGCTTCTTTTAATGTAGATGCATGCTCCATATGCATTGCTTTAATCATCTCAGAATCACACATATCTGTAACCAGTATTACTGTATGCTTGCTTAAAATTCTGGCAAGAATCTGAAACTCCCATTGATCTGGCAGGGTTTCATTTCTTGGAATTTTAAGAACTTTTTTAATTACTTCATTTGGACAGGAGGCATTTGCCATATTGCTGTAGAAGTCTTCTCCTCCATGACCATCATTACATGCAGAAGCAATTATTATTACACCTCCTTCTTTACATGTGGCCTCAGCAGCTGTCATTCCTTTTACTGATTGATAAATATTTTGGTCTAAGGGATAACCGCCATTGGAGGTTATAACTATGTCTGCATTTACATTTTCAACCTTGGAAAGTTCTAATATAAACTCACAACCAGCCTCATGGGCCTTTGAGCTGTCTCCTGCAAATGCACTTATTATATCCTTTTCAGCGTTTATTACCACATTTAGTATAAAGGAAAGATTAGCTTTTTGAGCAGCATATAACATGTCAATATGAATTGGATTATTTTCTATTATTCCTGTTCTTGCTTTATCACTTGCTATAAATTCTGAACAATGGTTGGCTAAAACAGTTTCTGTTCCAGCTACGCCCGGAAGCACACTTTTTCTTCCTCCAGAAAACCCTGCAAAGAAATGGGGTTCGATAAAGCCTTCAGCTATAAGAAGCTCTGTTTCCACTGCCAGTTTATTAAGCCACAGCTCTCCACCAGAAGGCAGTATACCCAGCTTTACAAGACTGTCATTATCCTTTGAATCATGAACTACGATTTTTTCATTTTCAACTATCTCAATGCCAAATTTATCTATCATTTCTTCCCGTGTTGTAGCTCTATGGAAACCTGTAGCAATTAAAATCGTTATATCAATATCTGGATTAGACTGCCTAATCCGCCTAAGTAATATTGGTAAGGTTATTTTGCTAGGTACAGGTCTAGTATGATCACTTGTAATAATGACCATATCCTTCTTCCCCGTGACCAATTCCTCCAGCCCTTGACTCCCAATGGGATTATCCAAGGCTTTGCAAACGATTTCCCCTTGGCTAAGCTCAGGCAAAAATTCATTTACTTTAGATTCCATAACTGCAATTAGATTCTTCTTGGGAATTTCTATTTCAAGATGTGTTCTTGAATATGGAATCAAAATTTTCTGAGACATCATTCAACGCTCCCCCTTTATTGGTATTATGGTAATACCTATATATCAAAAAACAAAAACTTTAATTCAAGGTGGGTTGAATCTCACAGATATCTTTGAAAAAAGTTTTTACTTTTTGCTTCTCTAGAATCTCCTTAAAGGCGTTGCTAGTACAGGGATAAAAGTAGTTTTTTAGACACATTCTTTATTACTAACTAGGAATACTGAATAGCATGTATTAGATTTATTAGATTTGTTAACTCAGTGATTATACTTAAAAAATTTTAATAATCGCTTTCCAAGTGGTATTACCACCTTACCTTCATCATATGATATTTTTCAGAAAATTTCAACAATTGTTTTGGATTTAACAAAAAGAACTGTCCATTGCATTTTAATCATGATTAGAGCTTTTTTTAGTGTGATTAAACCACTAAATCTTTTAAATACACCTCATACCTCCTTATTTCAATACTTTGATTCATATTTCTAATAGAAATCTATCAAAACATAGATATTTGTTGCTCTTTTGCATAAATTAGTTAAAGACTATGGAATCACTGATTTATTTTACTTTAAATGCATTATAAAAAATACTAAATGACCTTATAATTATTCATTTTTTCGGAATATTATAATATTTTTTCAAGTTATTTTTTTAACATTTTTTTTGTTTGCAAGGGACGAAGTTGGCTCTTAGCTCTTAGCTCTTGGCTCTTAGGCAAGGACAAAGGCGTCTGGTGATGTGTTGTAGTTCTAAGTTGCAAGTTCCAAGTTGCAAGTATTAGGGTCTTTCTAATAAGAATTCTAGGCAAGGACAAAAACGTCTGGTGATGCGTTGTAGTTCTAAGTTGCAAGTTCCAAGGTGCAAGTATTGGGGGCTTTCTAATAAGGCTTCTAGGCAAGGACAACGATGTCTAACGATGCTTAGTCGGCTCTTGGTGGCTCTAAGGTAAGAAGAAAAGCTTCTGATGATACGGTTAAAACTCTTACCAAAATTCAACTGACAATAATTTCAATTTGACTTCTAGCTTTTTGTTTTACTCTATTTTGGCTGTGCAATTTCTTTTAAAAGATGTTTGAGTTGTAGAGTAAACAACAAAAAAATAAATGAGGTGCAGTTTACACCTCATTACAGATTGTTGACAAAGTCAACAAGATGACAGGCTGCCCCGAAATCTGAAGTTCGAGGCGTGCTGAAAGTGAGAGGTCGCAGCGTATAAAGAAATACGTA
>JANQEZ010000276.1 GCA_028278115.1 Clostridia bacterium | reverse complement strand
ATGGGACCTGCTTTTATACCTATCTTCCCCTCCTCCACATCGGGATATAAATGCAGTCCATAAATACAATCTACATTATATTTTTTTAAAACGCCCTCTTTAATGATTATTTCAGCTCCTCCGGGCCCTTCCTCCGCAGGCTGGAATAATAAAAGTATATTATCCTTGATTTTACTTTTATTTTGCACAAGATATTTAGCTAAACCCAGTAAAATTGCTGAATGCCCGTCATGTCCACAGGCATGCATATATCCCTGATGCTTAGAAGAGTATTCAACCTCAGTTTTTTCTGTAACAGGCAGAGCGTCTATGTCGGCTCTTAGTGCAATTGTCTTCTTGCCTTCATTTCCCTTAAAATATGCCAATACTCCAGTTCTAGCTGTTCTTTCTAAAGAATCAACACCCAATTCCTTTAGAAAGTCCCAGATGTACTGACTGGTTTTATATTCTTCAAATCCTGATTCAGGTATTTCATGCAAATCTCTTCTTATCTGAACAATTTTCTCAAATAATTCTTTCTTGACCTCATTAATTTTCATTAAACTCTCTCCTTGGCAAAATCTTATATTAATTTTATACTTTTTTTCAACTGTCTACAATATGGATAATAATTTTTAAATCTTAATTGAAGAAATTGCATAATTCTCCTTAGGTGCTTTTTGTTGACACAGCCCCCTACAAGTGTTACCATATAAATAATTTATGTGCAATTAAGGATGAAAGCACTTTTTCTTTTTGCTGTATATGATTAAAGGACTCTGTATTTTTTTAAATGTTTTTTTATGAATATAATATTACGCCTATATGTAACATTCAATATTTCATGGGCATATTATATATATAACCAATGTTTTTTAAATTTACTTATGAAGTATCATTATTATAACTTATTTATAATCGTGCAAATTCATAACAACTAAAGTGAACTATTCAAATGAGGAGTAGGAGGTTTTATTTTGAAAAAAATAAATATAGCTGTTGTAGGGGCAACTGGAATGGTTGGCAGAACTTTTTTAAAGGTATTAGAAGAAAGAGATTTTCCCTATGAAAATCTTTACGTATTTGCTTCACCTAGATCCGCAGGTCAAAGGGTAAAATGTAAGGATATTGAATACACAGTTGAAGAATTGAAGGAGGATTCCTTTGACAGAGATATTGATATAGCCCTTTTTTCAGCGGGTGGAGATATCAGTAAAAAATACGCTCAAATTGCAGCTTCTAAAGGTGTAGTGGTTGTAGACAATAGTAGTGCATGGAGAATGGAAAAGGATGTTCCACTGGTGGTTCCAGAAGTTAACCCCCAGGATATTAAATGGCATAAGGGAATTATAGCAAACCCTAATTGTTCAACTATCCAGGCAGTTGTTGCATTAAAGCCTTTACATGATAAGTATAAAATAAAAAGGGTGGTTTATTCTACCTATCAAGCCGTTTCTGGCTCAGGTGTAAAGGGGATAATGGCCTTAGAGGAAGGTTTAAAGGGAAGTGATATAGCAAAGACCTATCCCCACCCTATCGCTAATAATTGTCTCCCTCATATAGACATTTTTCTTGAAAACGGATATACTAAAGAAGAAATGAAAATGATAAATGAAACCCAGAAGATACTTGGTGATTATGATATAAAAATCACTGCCACCACAGTGAGAGTTCCTGTATTTGACTGTCATAGTGAATCAGTAAATCTTGAGTTTGAAAAAAACTTTGAAGTTCATGAAGTTAAGAACCTGCTAAGTAATAGTAAGGGAATAGTTCTTCAGGATGATGTTGAAAATAATCTATATCCCCTTGCAATCAATGCAAAGGGTACTGATTTAGTCTATATCGGTAGAGTTCGTAGAGATTTTAGTCTTGAAAAGGGTTTAAATCTTTGGATAGTTGCCGATAATATTAGAAAAGGTGCAGCGACAAATGCTGTTCAAATCGCTGAGGAGTTAATAAAAGACCTTTAATATTTGAAATCCCCATTAATCATAGAAGATTTAAAGCTTTTCTTAAGGCTTTCCATGAATAATAGGGGGTTATAATCTAAAGAAAAATTAATAATCACTCACGTTACTTGTGATCTAGAGGCCGCAGTTTGTAAAGAGTACATCAGATTAGACAATAGGGTATTTTCTCTGTTGGAAAGGTACAACTGCCGAAACACATATGCTTCCCCAAAGCTATGTGTTGGGACTATACTGAATAAGTATAGTACTGTCGACAAAGGAAAGCCCAGTCTTTTGTTGGAGTGCTATTTCACAAAGGGCAAAAAGGAATTTAGCTGACTTCCAAACAGTCAATGGCGCTTTTTGCTCTTGACTGTTTATTTTTTTGTTTTATGTCTAATAATATTTGTGCGAAAGGATGGTTTTGATGAGTCTTTTTAGAGGTTCAGGAGTTGCTATTGTTACACCATTTAAAGACTGTAAGGTAAACTATGAAAAACTAGCTGAATTACTTGAGTGGCATCTTAAGCAGGGTACAGACTCCATTGTTGTTTGCGGTACTACTGGAGAAGCCTCGACGTTGAGTGAAGATGAACAAAAAAATGTAATCAAATTTACTGTTGAAAAGATAAACAAAAGAATTCCTGTCATAGCGGGAACTGGTAGTAACTGTACCGCTCATGCTGTTGAGCTTAGTAAATATGCTGAGGAAGTAGGTGCAGATGCAGCTTTAGTAATAACACCATATTATAATAAATCTACCCAAAGGGGACTTATTGCACATTTTACTGAAGTAGCAAATGCAATTTCAATACCCATTGTAGTCTACAATGTCCCCGGTAGAACAGGCGTTAATATTTTACCTTCAACTTTAGCTGAGCTTTCAAAGCTGCCAAACATCAAAGGTGTTAAGGAAGCAAGTGGTAATATTGCACAGATTGCTGAAATTGCAAGGTTAGTACCCGATGATTTCTATATTTATTCTGGAAACGATGACATGATTGTTCCTCTTATGTCTCTTAAAGGCGACGGAGTCATTTCCGTTGTTGCCAACATTGCTCCAAAGGATATACATGATTTAGTTCAAAAATTTATAGATGGTGATTTAGAAGGCTCATGTGAGCTTCAGTTGAAAATGAAGCCCCTAATTGATAGCCTTTTCATAGAAGTAAATCCAATACCAGTTAAAGCTGCAATGAACTTAATGGGATTTAATATGGGCAAGGTGAGACTTCCATTGGTAGATATGTCAGAGGATAATTTAGAGATATTGAAAACAAGAATGAAGGAATATGGATTGATTTAACATTTCATAACAATAGGAGGGATAATTTTGATAAAAGTACTACTTTGCGGTTCAAATGGCAAGATGGGTCAAGTTCTGTCACAGCTTATATCAGAAGACTCAGATATGACTGTTGCGGCAGGAATAGACAGCTCTGAAAAGCGTCAATTTAACTATCCCGTTTTTTCTTCCTTTGAAAAATGTGATGTGAAAGCAGATATAATTATAGATTTTTCTCATCATTCTATAACTTCTAGCTTAATTGATTATTGTATGAAAACAGGTACTCCAGCAGTTATATGCACCACTGGCTTGGAGGATGCTTTAATCGAAAGGATTAACACTGCATCATGTCAAGTTCCTCTGTTCAGATCAGGTAACATGTCCCTTGGCGTTAATCTTTTAATGGATTTATCAAGAAAGGCCGCTAAAATTTTAGCAGATGCCTATGACATAGAGATTATAGAAAAGCATCATAATAGAAAGGTTGACGCTCCAAGTGGAACTGCATATATGATTGCCGACGCTATAAATGACGAATTAGACAATAGCAAAGAATATAATTTCGGAAGGTATGGAAGAGCTTCTAAACGTCAAGCCTCTGAAATAGGCATCCATGCAATTAGAGGCGGCACTATTGTTGGTGAGCATACTGTTATTTATGCAGGGTCCGATGAAATTATCGAAATCAAACATTCAGCAATGTCTAGAAAGGTCTTTGCCGTTGGTGCATTAAAGGCTGCAAAGTTTCTATTTAATCAAGAAAATGGTTTATATAATATGGATGATGTATTAAAATAATAATATAGAATTTTTAATAAATATTCTATAGTTGATAAATATTGATATCACTTATCTATTATACAATGATTTGAGAAAGGAATGATTCAACAAATGACGAAGGAAAACAATTCAAATGCTTTTGACATCACAAACCCATATGAAATCGCAAAATTCATTAAAAATGCTAAGAAGGCCACACCTGTAAAGGTTTATGTCAAAGGAAGCCTTGATGGAATCGAAAGTGAAAGAGTGAAAATCTTTGGAAATGAAGACTTCTGGATTCTTTTTGGCCACAGTGATGATATTTCTGACTTTCTAGAAAGTAACAACTCCCTTATACAAGACTTTGTTCTAGAAAATGACAGGAGAAACTCAGCAATTCCTCTACTTGATCTGAAAAATATAGATGCAAGAATAGAACCCGGTGCTTTTATCAGGGATAGAGTTAAGATTGGAAAAAACGCTGTTATCATGATGGGTGCTGTGATAAATATAGGCTCTGAAATTGGCGAAGGCTCAATGATTGATATGAATGCCGTTTTAGGTGCAAGGGCAACAGTAGGTAAAAATGTACACGTTGGAGCCGGTGCAGTTTTAGCAGGTGTCCTTGAGCCTCCTAGTGCAACCCCTGTAATAATAGAAGATAATGTAATGATAGGGGCAAATGTCGTTATACTAGAAGGTGTTACCGTAGGTGAAAACTCTGTTGTAGCTGCCGGTTCAATAGTTACAAGGGATGTGCCACCAAATGTAGTTGTAGCAGGAACACCTGCAAGAATGATTAAGGAAAAGGATGAACAGACTATAGATAAAACACAGATTTTAGATGATTTGAGAGGGTAGAAAAAGCGGCTTTAGGAGCCGCTTTTTAGTTCCAAGTTCCAAGTTCCAAGATCCAAGTTTTTGGTCAATATCTTTGTGGACTAAAAATAAAAAAAGTTCAGTACTTAAGCTAGCCAGATTATTAATAAAACATAACCTACAGAATATTGTAGGTTATGTCAGGCTTTTGACAAAGCCGAATTTCTTCGTTGTTGCTGAAAGTGAGAACTCTTACGTATTTCTTTATACGCTGCGACCTCTCACTTTCAGCACGCCTCGAACTTCGGATTTCTCAAAAGCCTGTTTTGTTTTTTACTTGTATCTTGGAACTTGCATCTTGGAACTTGCATCTTGGAACTTGTATCTTGGAACTTGCACCTTGCACCTCAAAGAGCCTTTGGCTCTTTGCCTAATCTACAAATGCAAAAACATAAGGCACATTTCTATAATAATCTCCATAATTTAATCCGTAGCCAACTATAAATTTATCAGGAATAGTAAAACCTACATAGTCTGCCTCTAGTTCAACCTTTCGTCTAGATGGTTTGTCTAGTAGTACGCAGCTTTTAACACTATTTGGATTCTTTGATTGCAAATAGTCTATGACAAAATCCATAGTAATGCCTGTGTCAGCGATGTCGTCTGCTATTAAAACATCATATCCCTCTAGATTTTCCTTTATATCGTATAGAACATTAACTTTTCCTGAACTCTCTTCAGAATGACCATAGCTGGAAGTAGTCATAAATTCTATTTTAACGGGTATTTTGATCTCTCTTACTAAATCGGCTGTGAAAATAAAGCTTCCCTTAAGCAGTGAAACAACTAAAAGCTTCTTTCCCTCATAGTCTTCTGATATCTGCTTTCCTAATTCTTCAACCCTTTTTTGAATTTCTTCTTTGGTAAATAAAACTTCTTTTCTCTTTTTTTCTATATCCATCCTAATTATACCTCCAATTATAGATAACAAGCACTAAGATTTTAAAGGAATTCCAAAGAGGCTAAGAAATATCTACCTCTTATTTTGAAATTTATTAAAGCTTAATGCCCTTTATCTTATTAAACTTAAACGTTTATTATTAAATATTCTAATTAATATTATTGAAGTTGTCAATTGAAAATGTCTAAATACCTAAGTTTCATTTTAAATACATCAGCTACTCATATATCTAATAACCCAGGTTAAATCAAAATCCTTAACATATTACAATTATTTAAATTATAATTTAGTCTTATCTAATTGCAAGTTATATGAAGCCATTGTACAATTAAGTCATTAAATGGTTTCATTATAATATTGACAGAAGGTGGTATACTTATGGAAAACGTTAGCAAAGAAGCTATAACAACAGATTCAGCACCTAAAGTAAAAAAGTCCGTTTCTAAGGAAACCTTTGTTTTTTTAGGCATAATCAGCTTAGCTTTTGGTTATTTAAGCTCTCAAATGGGTGTAGGAATCATGTTTAATGTAATAATGAAAACAGCACATGAATTGTTATTAGATACTGTCTTTTTCATCATGGCTATTGCAGTTTTAGCGGGTTCTTTTTCCGCCTTATTATCAGAGTTTGGTTTTGTAGCACTTATAAATATGATTATATCTCCAATAATGAAGCCCCTATATGGACTTCCAGGAGCGGCTTCAATAGGAGCAATAACCACTTATTTGTCTGATAATCCTGCAATAATATCATTGTCAAAGGATAAAGGCTTTGTTAAGTATTTTGAGAAGTATCAAGTACCCGTATTATGCAATCTTGGCACCGCATTTGGAATGGGACTTATACTTACAACCTTTATGATAAGTCAAGGTAAGGGAACTGAGTTTGTAGCTCCTGTCATAATTGGTAATCTAGGAGCTGTATTTGGAAGTATTGTAAGCGTTAAATTTATGCTAAGATATACAAAGAAGTTTTATAATATATCGGATAAAATAGAAGCTGTTGATTCTAAGAGTAATTCAAAATTTAGTAGAGTTAGGGAAATTCGTTCAGGTAGTGTTTTGGAAAGGGCTTTAGATGCGATATTAGAAGGTGGAAAAAATGGCGTCGAAATGGGTCTTGCAATTATACCTGGAGTATTATTCATATGTACAATAGTAATGATACTAACCTTTGGTCCAAGTGAAGTAGTAGACGGTGTTGCTGTATATAGGGGGGTTGCCTTTGAGGGTGTTAATCTCCTTCCAAGACTAGGTAATATCATTTCTCCTATATTAAGACCACTCTTTGGATTTAAGAGTGCAGAAGCCATTGCCTTCCCAATTACATCTTTAGGATCAGTTGGTGCGGCCCTTGGCTTAGTGACAAAGTTCTTGAAAAATGGACTAATTGGAGCAAATGAAATCGCAGTTTTCACTGCTATGGGTATGTGCTGGAGCGGTTATCTAAGTACCCATGTTGGTATGATGGATGCTCTAGGAGTGAGACAATTGGCTAATAAAGCCATCATCAGCCATACCATCGGAGGATTATGTGGTGGTATATTTGCCCACTATGTGTACTTATTATATACAGTAATCTTTTAAAAGGGGCTTTGCCTCTTTTTGTTCTAAGTTCTAAGTTGTAGGTTCAAAGGCTTATGTCAGTCCTTTAAGCAAAACCTCTTGACTAAATATTCTCATGCACAAAGAGTTAAGTTTAAAAATATATAATTCTATAATATTAAAAAAAGGAGCGGAAATAGTATTCCACTCCTTTTTTATACAAAACATTTTTGCTAAAACATATTATTAAATCTATAAACTACTATTTTCATCAGTGTTTACCCTTAAAGCCTAAAAGAATGACCAAAATCTTTGAACTTACAACCTAGAACTTTAGGCCCAATCTCTTCTTAAACCCTTTCTTCCATTCTCTGCATTATTTGAAGTATAACTTTATCAGTAAAATCCATACCATCTGTTCCAAGTATTCCAAGATTTTTAATCGTTTCCTCTGCACATTCTGCAACTATACCATTTCTAGCCGGTACAATGCTGTTATTTATTGCAAGCATAGAAGATTGAATAGCTGTAGATGCAGCAGTTGCCAGCTTAAGTGCACAGCCTACCTTAGCTCCATCACATATCATGCCGCTTATATTTGCCACCATATTTTTTATTGTTCCATCTATCTGATCGTAAGCTCCTCCTAAAAGCCATGTGATGGCTGCACTTGCTCCTGTAGATGCAGCTACACCACACCCACACAGGGGAGATAGCCTACCTGTATAATTCTTTATATATCCTGTAATCAAATGACTAATTGCTAATGCCTTTACTATTTTTTCATCTTCCACCTCATACAGCCTTTTATATGCAACAATAGGAAGTATAGTAGTCAGTCCATGATTTCCACTTCCATTACTACTCATAACAGGCATAGATAATCCTGACATTCTTGCGTCAGAGGCTGCAGCAGTAAGCATCATTGCATTATTAATTAAATCGTTTGATATCATTCCACTCTTTATACTTTTATTAAGACCTGAACCAACACCCATGCCTAAAGTTCTCTCTAAGGCTGCCTCAGCTACTTTTTCATTCATTTCTATGCCCTTAATCAAAAACATTAGCTTATCAGGGTCTATTTTTTCTATTGCTTTAATAATCTCCCTTATCTTTAGCTTAAACAATTCATTGCTCTTTTCACCACTTGAATTTATATGGGAATCCTCATGATGAAGAACCTTATTATTAGACTCAAGATGTATAAAATTATTATGTTTTTCTTGAATTATTACCTTAGAGCAGCCTCCATCGGTTTTTAAATTTACTTCTACATATACTTTCTCATCTGTATCCTTAATATTCAGTTTTATAATTCCATTTTTAACAAGCTGCTTTGCATCTATAACATCCTTTTCATTTAGACCCTCTAAGACTTGAAGATCTCTTACAGATTTTCCTCCAGTTATACCTAATGCTCCTGCAATGCCTAAACCTACCTCATCGGTATAGGGTATACCTACGCATAATCCGTTTTTATATATATTTGGACTGACTAAAATCTCCACTTCATCAATAATATCATACTCTAAGAGTTCCTTTGCCTTGGCACTGGCCAAAGCCACAGCTACAGGCTCCGTACATCCCATTGCCGGTAAAACCTCGCTCTTTAATGTCTCAATAATCAACCTTTCTATATTCATGGAATCGCCTCCTAAGCCTTTTTATTAGTAATAAAAATACGCAAATTCCATGCCAAGCACCTTATTCAGTATTTTAATGATACCAGTCTCAAAAGGAGACTAAAAGCATATGAAAACAGTCTCATTTTGAGATTTTTTCTCATTTTGAGACTGCTTCATTTATATATCATATTCTTTTATCTTTCTGTAAACAGTAGCCCTGCTGATTCCTAAAGCATTTGCTACATTCTCCATGGCTTTTTTATTTCTACCATATTTAGCTATTGCCTTCAAAATCTCCTTCTTCTCTAACTCCTTTAAAGGAAGGATTCTTTCAAAGCATGTATTAGGACTATCCTTCTTGTTGTAAAAAACCCTTTTAGGTAAATCCTTTAAGCTGATTGAATCCGATGCTGCCATATTGATTGAATACTCTATAGTATTTTCAAGCTCTCTTACGTTGCCAGGCCAGGAATAATTCATAAATAAATCTACAACTTCTTCATTTATATTTAAAATATTTTTATTTAGCTTTTGATTAAACTTATCTTTGAATCTATTGGCTAAAACCGGTATGTCACTTTTCCTATCCCTAAGTGGAGGAATATATAATGGTATCACATTCAATCTATAATAAAGGTCTTCTCTAAACTCCCCATCCTTTACCATATCATCAAGCTTTTTATTGGTGGCTGCTATTATTCTTACATCAATAGGTATGAATCTTTTCCCACCTATTCTCTCGATTAAATTTTCTTGCAATACCCTCAAAAGTTTCGTCTGAAGATGCAGTGGCATGTCTCCAATCTCATCAAGAAAAATAGTCCCCTTATTTGCCAATTCAAATTTACCGGTTTTTCCACCCTTTATAGCTCCAG
>JANQEZ010000250.1 GCA_028278115.1 Clostridia bacterium | reverse complement strand
TCCTTTTCGTTCATGCTATGAACCTGTTTTTCTTATATTTTGTAGGTTAAAACAGATTCATAAAAATCACTCAAATGAAATATCAAAACCCCCTTAAGTGTTGAAAAACTAAAATTAATAGTTTACTAGCACAACGAGTTACTTTAGCTGACAGCTCACAGCAAAATAAAGAAAGTAAAACTTTTGGGACGCACATCTTTATAAATAATATGTGCTCTTTTTTCTTACCCAAAAATTAAAACATTTTTTTAAAAAGAAACTGTATATCTAAAACTAATTGAAAACTTGTTATAATTTTCAGTTATTTAAAATTTTTATAAAATATTATTGCAAATTGCTAAAGGAAGTGATAGAATATAATCATGATATGACCAAAAGATGACAACAACATCACCAAATATCGACTATGAGTTAATAATAAATTACAATTCAATGAATAAAGACCTAATTTATCGTATATAAATATAACCATATATATTTTTATTTTAGATACGATGAAAACGTTTTTTATTTCTTATTTTTCTTCTTAAATCTTAAAGATACTAATCGTAATAGATAATAGCATTTAAACATTATTTCTAAAGGCTTTTCGGTGTTTAATATGATTTTTCACTTGATAAATATTTAAGGAGGTGAAATCTTAGACTGTATGGATACTAGTTTATTGCTATAGAAATCGCAATAAGTCTTTTACATTTGTATTTTTGAGTATCCGATGCTTCAAAAATATTCAAAAATAAAAATGTAGATTTATAAATGTGTTTTATTTAATTAGCCATAAGCTAATATTTTGAAACTATTAATTTAGATGAGGGGGATTTATATGAAGAAATTATTTAAAAAATCATTAGCTCTATTAGTAGCAGCAGCACTATGTCTAGGACTTTTAGCAGGTTGTGGAGCTGGAGAAGAAGCAGGTGGAAGTGATAAGGAGAGTAAGGTTAAAATCGGTGTATCCATTGCAAACTTTGATGATACCTTCCTTACCTATATGATGGATGGTATGAAGGCTTATGCAGAAAAGCATGGGGACAAAATCGATATAGAGTTTGTTGATGCAAAGGAAGATATGGCTAAACAAATGGACCAAGTAGAAAACTTTATAGTTCAGCAAAAGGATGCTATAGTAGTGGTTCCAGTTGATACAAGTGCAACTGATCCTATTACCAGCACTGCTACAAAAGAAGGAGTAAAGCTTGTATACGTTAACAGAAACCCTGGTAAATTACCAGAAGGAACATATTATGTTGGCTCTGAGGAAATCGTTGCCGGCAGATTACAGATGGAATACTTAGCAGAAGCTTTAGACGGAAAAGGAAAAATTGCTATCTTGATGGGGAAGCTTGATAATGAAGGAGCCCTTAAGAGAACAGAAGGTAATGAAGAAATAGCTGCAAAATTTGGGGAAATTGAAATCGTGGACAAGCAAACTGGTCTATGGCAAAGAAATGAAGGTATGATGAAAACCGAGGACTGGATAAATAGATTTGGTAATGATTTAAAGGCTATTGCTTCAAATAATGATGATATGGCACTTGGTGCTATCCAAGCCCTTAAGGATGCCAAAAGAGAAGACATATTAGTTGTTGGTGTTGATGCTACACCTGACGGTTTAGCAGCACTAGAGGCTGGTGATTTAGCAGCAACTGTATTCCAAGATGCAGCAGGACAAGGGGGCGGAGCTGTAGAAATCGCTTTCAAATCAGTTAAAGGTGAAGCAGTAGAAACTGTAACTATGATTCCATTTAAATTAGTTACCCCTGAAAATATTGATGATTTTAAATAAATAATGTGTGTGGGGATTTATTCCCCACTGTTTATATGGAGGTATAGATTATGACTCAGCAATACCTTTTAGAAATGAGGGATATAACTAAAGTATTCCCAGGAGTTAAAGCACTAGATAATGTTGAATTTAAGATAAAGTCAGGAACTGTACACTCATTAATGGGAGAGAATGGAGCTGGAAAATCTACATTAATGAAAATCCTAATAGGTATTCATCCTCCTACTAATGGAAAAATCACATATAAAAATAAAGAAGTTGTGTTTGAAAACACAAACAAAGCATTAAATATGGGTATATCAATGATTCATCAAGAATTGAGTCCAGTCCTTCATAGGACAATAATGGAGAATATCTGGCTAGGACGTGAACCAGTAAAAGGACCGCTAAGACTAGTAGACCATAAGAAAATGTACAATATGACAAAAGAGCTATTGAAGGATTTAGACCTAGACATAGACCCAAAAGAAAAAATGGCAAACCTAACGGTGGCTAAAATGCAGATGATAGAAATTGCAAAGGCAGTTTCTTATAACTCAGAGGTTGTTATTATGGATGAACCTACGTCTGCATTAACTGATAGAGAGGTTGAGCACTTATTTAGAATCATAGAAAGGTTAAAGAATCAAGGAAAGGCAATTATATATATTTCTCATAAAATGGATGAAATTTTTAGAATATCAGATGAAATTACTGTTTTGAGGGATGGACAATACATTGGAACTTACTTAGCACAAGAGCTGGATACGAATAAGCTTATTTCACTGATGGTAGGAAGACAGCTAGATGAAATGTTTCCTAAGGTTGAATGTGAAATTGGAGATATAAGACTAGAAGTGAAAAATCTCGCTGTAGAAGGTGTTTTCAAAGATGTTTCATTTATCCTTAGAAAAGGGGAAATATTAGGGCTGGCAGGTCTAGTTGGGGCAGGAAGAACAGAAGTTATTGAAACGATATTTGGCATGCGAAATAAAACTTCAGGTGAAGTGTATATAGATGGAAGGAAAGTAAAAATAAATTCTCCAGAGGATGCTATTAAAAATAAAATGGCACTACTTACAGAGGATAGACGTCATACGGGGATTTTCCCTATGCTTTCTGTAAAAGACAATACAGTTATAGCAAATATCAACAAGTATGTTAAGGGTAATGGATTATTAGATCATAAATTAATTAAAGGTGACTGTGAAAAATATAAAGATGCAATCCGAGTTAAGACACCAAGTATAGATCAGTTAATCCAGAACTTAAGTGGTGGTAATCAGCAAAAGGTTTTAGTTGCCAGATGGCTGCTTACGGATCCCGATATTTTGATACTTGATGAGCCCACCCGTGGAATCGACGTTGGTGCAAAGGCAGAAATTCATTCCCTTATATCTGAATTAGCAGGGCAGGGCAAATCAATCATTATGATTTCATCAGAGCTGCCAGAAGTACTGGGAATGAGTGATAGAGTTATGGTCATGTACGACGGGCGAATGACGGGAATTGTTGATAGAAAAGATGCTAGTCAAGAAGTTATAATGAAATACGCAACAGGAAGTATGTAGTATTAAAGGGGGAATTTCTAATGAATGTTGATAAGACTAAAAAAATAATAAGCAAATATGGAATATACTTTGTTTTCATCATTATGGTTATAGGTATGAGTTTAGCTTCGCCAGTATTTTTAACTGGAAGAAACCTTATGAATGTCATAAGACAGGTATCTGTTATTGGTATGATTTCACTTGGTGTAACGCTAGTAATCATTTCTAAGGGGATTGACTTGTCCTCTGGGTCTGTATTAGCTGTAGCGGCAGTTGTCGCTGCCAGCTTAGGTCAGAGAGGGAATTGGCATGCAAAGATGTTTCCAAATCTCCCAGAATTACCGATTATTGTTCCCCTGCTTGCCGCATTAGCTATAGGACTGATATGTGGAGCCATAAATGGTACTTTAATAGCAAAGACAGGTATTCCAGCATTTATTGCAACACTGGGGATGATGGTTTCTGCAAGGGGTTTAGCCCTACTTTATACAGATGGTAGACCGGTTAGCTCCTTAACGGAATCCTATCAATATATAGGTCAAGGCTATATATTAGGGATTCCAGTTCCAGTAATAATATATTTGACCATGGTACTTGTAACATGGGTATTATTAAATCATACTAAATTTGGAAAAAATATTTATGCTATTGGTGGAAATATCCACGCCGCAGAGGTATCAGGAGTTAACGTACAAAGAAACCTCATAAAGATATATGCCTATGCTGGATTATTAGCTGGTTTAGCTGGGATGGTATTATCGGCACGTGTTAATACTGGTCAGCCGGGTATGGGTGTTTCCTATGAATTAGATGCCATAGCAGCTACTACTATCGGAGGAACCAGTCACTCCGGGGGTATTGGTACTATAGGCGGAGCCTTTGTTGGGGCACTGATTCTAGGAGTGCTGAATAATGGACTTAACCTACTAGGGGTATCGGCTTACTGGCAGCAAATTATTAAAGGCGGTATTATAGTTGGAGCAGTTATAATTGATATGAGAAAAAATGCTAAAAAGAAATAATAGAAGCATGTATAGTGAGTAGAAGCTTATAGGCGGTAGGGAAATCACGTAAAATTGATAAATAAATATGCTCATATTTATTTATCAATTTTACTGGAGTTATAAAGTTATTTTTTTAACAAAATTATATGTATATAAAAAGGAGGATTCAACAATGAAAAAAATAAAAATTGGAGCAATTGGTTTAGGTCGTTTAGGTTTACAGCATGCTGAAAATGTAGCCTTTAAAATACCTAATGCTGAGCTTACAGCTATCTGTGATATGAATGAAGAAAAATTGCATCAGGTTCAAAAGGATTGGAATATTCCTTATGCATATACAGATTTTGATGAAATGATTAAAAACCGAGAGTTAGATGCTGTAGTAATAACCTCACCCTCTGCACTTCATACGAGGCAAATTGCAAATGCATTAGAGGCTGGATTACATGTATTTAGTGAAAAGCCCCTTGGAACAACAGTAGAAGAATGTAAAATAGCTGAAGAAGCAGTTGAAAAGCATCAAGATAAGGTATTTATGCTGGGCTTTATGAGAAGGTATGACCCTTCATATGCATATGCTAAGAAGAAAATAGAGGATGGAGAGATTGGAAGACCAATCCTATTTAGAGGCTATAGTCAGGACCCAGAAAGCTGTATAGAAGGAGCCATTGCCTATGCAGGTCACAGTGGCGGTCAGTTTATTGATATGGCAGTACATGATATAGATTTAGCTAGATGGATGATGGGCTCTGAGCCAAAATCAATCTTTGCCATAGGAGGCTGCTATGCCCATCCAGAGTTTGGTAAATATAAGGATGGAGATAATGTATCTGCTTTAATGCAGCTTGAAGATGATTCAATGGTATTCCTATTTGCTGGCAGAACTGCCCCCCACGGATATAACGTTGAAACTGAAATCATTGGAACAAAGGGTATTTTAAGAATAGCTAATGTACCACAAAAGAATCTTGTGGAAATCCTTGATAATCATGGTGTAAGAAAGGAATGCTCTCAGGATTTCTTAGAAAGATTTGAACAGGCGTATGTAGAGGAGATAAATGAGTTTATAGACTGTATATTAACGGGAAGAAAACCTGAGGTTACTGTATACGATGGAACTAAGACTACTGAAATCGCATACAAATGCAAGGAAGCATTTGAGACAAATCAATTAATTAGATTATAAGAAGGTATCCTTTAGCTTTATAAAGAATTTCTCTCTTTATTTGAGGAATTCTTTTTTTTAGATATAAGCACATTCATTCTTAAAGGCTTTAAATATTAAAAAATACAGTATTTAACAGTAAAGATAGGGTAATAAAACAATTTAAATATTAAGGAAATATGGTGCTAAAACTTTAATTAAACACTGTACATAAAAGAGGTTGCTTGCTAAAATAAAAGTTGATAAGCATATTTTAATAAATTTATGGATATACGCAAATATACACAAATGTAAAAGCTTTATTGCTTTATATATATGTAGAGGAGGTAATAGAACATGTCTAATAACAAATTAGAAGAACTGCGTAAACGCCGCCAAGAAGTACTAAAGGGCGGAGGAGCAAAGAGGATTGAAAAACAA
>JANQEZ010000185.1 GCA_028278115.1 Clostridia bacterium | reverse complement strand
TATAGAGAATCCAAAGTAAATGTTAATTTATACATATATCATATTAATGTACATATCAAAATATCCGATGATTCTGGGGATTTTTGATGTGTATAAATTAAACTTTTGACTGGAATCTCTATATGAATAAAAGTACATCATATAGTTTATTATAAGGATGGTTAACAATGGATAAATTTAAGAAAATTACTCTCAATCGAGATTTAGACGAGCATCTATATACACAGCTATATAATTCAATAAAGGATTTAATAATTAATAAAGATATTAAAGCCCATGATAAATTACCACCAATTAGAAAGCTGGCGGACTTATTAAAGGTTAATAATATTACTATTGTTAAGGCTTATAGCTTGCTTGAAACCAGGAACTATGTATATAAGAAGGTTGGCAGCGGAACCTTCGTTGCACCAATGGAAAATAAGAATCATTTAATGGAGCTTGATAGGCTAGACGACGAAATCAATGAAGATATAAGGCTTATGGATAGAGGACAAATAGAACTAAGGGAAAATATGATTAACTTTGCTAGTGCCACTCCCACTCCAGAGCTCTTTCCCGTAGATGATTTTAAAAAGGTATTAAATGAGGTTTTAGATAGAGATAAGGGAATGGCCTTCGGTTATCAAGAAAGCAAGGGTTATTTTCCACTTAGGGAATATATAGTAGAATATCTGAAAATCTATGGTATAGGTACTAGGACTGAAAATATCCAAATAATCTCTGGAGCTCAGCAGGGAATTGATATTATAGCAAAGGCATTATTAAGGCATGGTGATACCGTTATAGTTGAATCACCAACATATACCGGGGCAATGGCCACCTTTGAATCAAGGGGTGCAAAGATGCTTCAAGTGCCGATGCTAAAGGATGGCATTGATTTAGAAATTTTAGAAAAATTTATTGATAAGTATCATCCTAAGCTAATATATGCTATGCCTAACTTCCAGAATCCAACAGGATATTCCTATAGTATGAAGACTAAAAAAGCACTTTTAGAATTAGCCAATAGAAAAGGTATAATTATAATAGAAGATGATTATTTAACCGACTTGGATTTTTATACAGACGAAAGCGTTACTTTAAAAAGCATGGACAGATATGAAAATGTAATTTATATTAAGAGCTTTTCAAAAATATTTATGCCTGGATTAAGGTTAGGTTTTCTAATAGTTCCAATATCTTTAAACAATGAAATACTAATAGCAAAACAGACATCTGATATATCCACATCCAGCCTTATTCAAAGGTCCTTTGATTTATACTTAAGAAAGGGAATATGGAGAAAGCATATTGCCTATATGAATAAGATATATAAAGAAAGATTCGATGTTATGGTTGAGAGCTTAGAGGAGTACTTACCAGAGGGAACTACATTTATTAAACCCAAGGGCGGAACTAATTTCTGGATTGGTTTAATGGATGGCTTTTCTTCTAAAGAGCTCTATTCTCATATTGTGAAAAAGGATATTGCATTTGTACCAGGAGGAGTATTTTATCCCATAGAAGTAGACAGCAACTATTTGAGATTGAGCATTGCAGATGTATATCCTGACGATATAAAAATAGGTATTAAAAGGCTTAGCCAAGCAATAGCCGATTTTTATCAGAAAAAGAATGTTAAAGTACAAAAAAAGAGTAGATATAGGCCGATATTGTAAAGCTTTACAAGGTGCAAGATACAAGTTTTTTAGGTCGTTTCTATTGATTCACAGATGAATTATAAAAAGCGACTCTAAGTCGCTTCAGGCTGCCCCCGAAACCCGAATTTCTTCGTTGTTGCTTAGGGTGAGAACTCTTACGTATTTCTTTATACGCTGCGACCTCTCACTTTCAGCACGCCT
>JANQEZ010000184.1 GCA_028278115.1 Clostridia bacterium | reverse complement strand
TATAGAGAATCCGAAGTAAATGTTAATTTATACATATCAAAATATCCGATGTTTCTGGGGATTTTTGATGTGTATAAATTAAACTTTTGACTGGAATCTCTATAAAATTGCTGAATATAAAATTATACAATACATAAAATAATATCAGGAGGGATTTTTATGCGAGATAAGGCAAAAATAATAAAAGTAAAGAAAAACCCACAGGGAAAAATAAGTGATGTCATGCTGGAAAACGGAAATGTATATTCAATTGATGAAGCAATAAGTATGGCAAAGCATGGTATTATTGAAGGTGTAAATGTTGGACGTGCTAAAAATGGCAGAGAGTTTCTTAGAAGTAATCCAAATGCTTTTACAAATGATAACCTAGATAGTATAGAGACATTTTAGTAATGAGTAAGGATATATTTGCCAACAAAAAATAGGCTTTATGGTTGACCATTAAAAAAAAGTGTATATATAATATATAGACTTTTAGGAGGTTGGCAATGAGTCATACTATTAAATTTGTAAAAGAAGTAAAAATCAAGAAAGATAAAACTATATTAGCGTCAGCTAAAGACGCAGGTCTTAAGATAAAAGCCCCCTGTAGAGGAAAGGGAAAATGTGGTAAATGTGTAGTTAGGGTATTAGAGGGAAAAATATCTGAACCAACTAAATCAGAGATGAAGGAAATAGATGAAAAAAAGATAAAAAAGGGGTATAGATTAGCCTGTGAAGCTACAGCTCAGGACAGCGTAGTCGTTGAGTTAGTAGATAAATAATACCTCATAAATGTGTAGGATTTTATTTGTCTTTTCCTCTGTATTCAGCTAAAAGTAGATCAACCATTCTACCATAGCTGTGGATGCCGTCCTCTTGATAGTTAGATTTTAGATAGGCATTATTGATTCTACTAGACGTCCTTTCTACAGGACCTTCATAGGCTTCCCAAAACTCCCTTAAAAACCTAAGGTCCTTTAAAATTCCATCACTATAGTTCTCTTTAAGCTCTCTATGTTTATCTTCATCATACCTATATAAAGCATTCATGGAATGAATTATGGCAAGTAGAGTTCCAGAGTATTGGAACTCTACATTTGGATGTGATTTACAAGTTAGATAAGCTATAAAATTAGCTTCATCCTCTCTAGCAAAGCCCCTCTGATGAGCCATTTCATGGGTTATAGTAAAGGGAAGTATAAAGTCAGGTATCTCTGTATTTACATTGGCTTCAAAGGTAAATGGAAAGTAGATTCCTGAAATACCCATAATGGATAAGCCCTTAGAAAAAAAGACTCCCTTTGGTTTACCATAGCTTCCGCCAAGCTCTGGATAAATTTTAGAGACATTTTCATATCCCTTATAAGCATTAACAAAAACCTCTTGATTGCTAAGATTTAAATTAGTGACTCCAGATGAATCAACACTAACCTTTTGCCTAAGAGTATTACCCTTTTCAATGAGCTTTTCACATAGATTAACCAGTTCCCTAGTTGATGTAGGTTTTGTATCAAGCCTTGCAATTGTTGAAAAAGGCAATCGGTGGTAATTTAAGCCCCACATAATGATAAATAAAAAATATAAAATGCTTATAAAAACAATTATGTTCACAATAAGATTAGAAAAAATATATACTATTTTTCTAGAATCTTTTACGGATTTTACAATAGCTAAAATGATTAATAAAATCAATAAGATGATAATAGATAAAAATAATAGCTCACCAATTGAAAAGAAAAACACACCTGTAATTCTACTCAAAACTTGGGAAAGGGATTTATATATATTATTAGAGTATAGGCTTTCAACGATAGAAGCTGATTTTGAAGCAATATAGGATATTAATATTGCTGCGGGAAGAAATAGAATCAGGTATAGCTTTTTTAGTATTTTTTTAATTTCCATGACAGAAGGCCTCCTTATTTATATTAAAATCACCCATACTCTTAGAAAAAGAATAGAGAAACTATCCTGATTAATAAAATATATAATACAATAGAAGAAAAGTAAACCCGGATTAATTATTAAATCTATGAAAATAATAAAATAGTTCTATTTATGTTTTTAGTAAGGAGAATTTAAATAAATCTTATGGAATATATTGCAATATTAATTAAAATGTATTATAATCTTTTTTCGAGCATATTTAATGCTTTTTTTTAATGCAATAAATTGATAAACTGCATAATTAGTTCCTAAGATATATTTTGAGGCAATCCTATAAATTCAGCTTGTCTCAATTGAATAAATCTACTTTAAACTTTTTTATAATAAAAAATTATTAAAATCATAATATTTATTATATATAAATCCTAATTATGTAATTTTACTCACCAAAACAAAGTAATATGAAATTAATTTTTAACAATTTGGGTATGTATTTAGGTAAAGGCTAAAATATGTACATACCTATTATTTAAGAAAGGAGAAGATCAAAGACCAATGAAAAAGTTATTAAATGCAATTATAATGGTAATTCTAATACTAAATACTGCATATATCAGCTATGCTCAATATAAAAGCAGTCTGGGTTCAAGTACATATGTTTCTAAAGCTGAGAGTCTAAAAAATGAGCTGACTATTTTATCTATGGAAATAGATGAAAAGATAGAAGACTTAGAAAAGCTAATAGAAGAATTGGAATCAAAACAGGAAGTATTAGATGAATTAAAGGGAGTTCAAAGCTCCATTAAAGTAGATATATCAACTGATCTAGACAAGATTAAGGAGATAGAAGAAATTACTCCCCTTGATATTAAAACATCCACAATAGTTTTTTCCTATGCAAAAAAGTTTAATATAAAGCCTTCTTTAATATTAGCTTTAATTAAACTTGAAAGCAACTTTGACCAGTTTGCTGTTGGAGAGGATGATGATAGAGGATACATGCAGATAATTCCTTCTACAGAGAAATGGTTAGCAGAAAAATATGGAGATAAAATAGGAATAAAATATAATCCAGAAAAGATATTTGAGCCAGAATATAATATAGGATTAGGCGTATTATATTTAAGTATTCTAAAAGAAGCCTATGGAGAGAATTATGAAAGAATTCTTTCAGAATATAATAGAGGACCTTATAACTTAAAAGCCTATTTTGAGAAACACAATACATACTCAACTTCCTATTCAAGGGGAGTACTAAAAAGAGAAAAGAAATTTAAAGAGCTAAATGATTAGAATTTAAAAAAACCTAGTTCTTTGTTCCAATATTTTTGCATATATAAAGATAATAAAAATCCTATGGGAAATTATTAATTGATTAGAAAATGCAAATTATTTTCAACAATGGAGAGCTGGGGGAATTACATTGGCAAATGCAAGGATGAAGGCTAGGCTGAAATTTATTTTAGCTAGGAGAAAAACACGAAAAAGGAAATTTAAAGGCTTAAGAGTTATTATTCTATTATTTTTAGTAATTGGGCTTGTACTTGCTGCAATATCATTTTTAAACATAGTAATTCAAGATATTAGAGGTGATGAAACAGAAATATCTGAGGAAAAGGATATTTATATACCATATAGTTATTTGAAAAGAGCTTATATTGAAGCTGAAAAAGAAGGCATCAGTTTTTCACAGCTATTAACTTATTCAGCCTTTGAAGCAAAATTCCTTGACAATGGCTATAATAACGGAACTCTACGAAGGGCTGTTAGGGCATCCAAAAAAAATGGAGAAATGACACAGCAGCAAAAAAATCTTCATAGTATTTATAAACAAATATACGATGATCTCAGGACTGGTCCTATACCTGCGAAAAAGGAAACACATATATGGGAAGAAAGTGATGAAAAATGGATAAAGCAAGATTCAATTATATATGATTATACTTCCGTAAATGATTTTCAAGCTCCAAGGAGCTATGGAGGCAAAAGAAGTCATCAGGGAAATGATCTGATTACCGATATGGGAATTCCTATAGTATCTATGACAGATGGTGAAGTAACTAGATTAGGGTGGAACGAATATGGAGGTAATAGAGTCGGAATCACATCCGATAGCGGGGCTTACTTTTATTATGCTCATATGGATAGATATGCTGAAGGTATGACTAAAGGAAAAAGGATTAATGCAGGTGAAGTAATAGGCTATATAGGAGACACAGGCTATGGACCTCCAGAAACGAGAGGAAAAATGATACCACATTTACATGTCCAAATTGGCTTTTTGCTAAAAAACTCATCTAGGGAATATCACTGGTTTAACCCATATGATATTATTAAATTTTTAGATGACTATAGAGTTACTTTAAATGTAAAGAAAAAATGAATATGACTTAGATTGCGAAAAATTAAGGATTATAAGAAGCTGCAGATTGTATAGAGAATCTATAGTAAATCTTAATTTATACATAGTCTATAATATAAAAAATAATTAAAGAATCCTCCTTTACTAACATATATTAGTATAAAGGGGGATATTGCTTGTGAATACCTATAAAAAGAATGCTTTGAACCAATTGAAGATGACCTTTCAGCAATTTAAAGAAGAATATAAAGATGAAATTACTTCTAAGGAGGCATTTAATATGGCAAAGGAGTATGAGATAGAATCATGGAAGGAACAGATAGAAGCATATAAATGTAGTGCTGATGGATCGAAGTTCAATAGAAAAGATGCCATTAAAATGTGTAAAACAATGATAAATGAATTGAGTAAGATAAAAACAACAGACTTATAGGGGAATTTTAGAACATCTAATTAAAGCTACAAAAATAAAATTAAAGGATGTCGGCACATGGTTTACTGCTGACAACCTTTAAAATATCCTAGAAAATGATAAAGGTGTAAGGCATTTTTTTCTAGCGTATAGGGCCGTTTCCATCAAAAAACGTTACAAATTTAATAGAGTAAATATCTGCCATTAAATCATTACCCGTTCCAGCTTCCTCTATAACAACATAGCTTATACCTACATCCTTTAAGACTCCCTCCTTATCAATGAAAAGATTAGTACCGATTAGAAATTCAATTTTAGCGTACTGGCCAATTTTAGTTTTTAAATATCCTTGTGTATAGTTTACATCGTCTTGTACAGGTGGACCGGGTTCAATTACAAAGTCTGGACCGCCAGTCCCAAGACCAGGAGTTGGTCCTTCAACAACTCTTGTGTCTTGTTCATCAATAGATGGTATTCCCACCATAGAATTTTCTCCTATTGGTTTGTTCATCATTGGATACATGGGCATTCTAAAGAAATAATTTGAATACATTTACTAGTAACCTCCCTAATGTACAAAATATAAATTATCTGAAATCATCTCAAGAAATGAAATCTAACTTAAAGTAAAGGACATAATGTCCTTAAAATTAATCTAAGTTTCAGCGTATTTTTCAGTAGGGTTATAGAAGCAGTGTAAATTAACCTTTACCTGGAAGCTTCCACTTCCATTTCTAGGAAAAATATACGGACATGTGGGTTGAAATGGATTGAAATACCATAATGAGTAACCTACAGTAAATAAGCGATTACCAGATAAAGCCCAATCTGCTATATCATAATGTACCTGCTCTGGTGGATTTGCCCAGATTGTTTGAGGATTTGGCTTTCCTCCAAGAACTGAGCGAACACAGTCAAATTGGCCCTTTTGATATATTACCTTTCTAATATCGCCTTGATTTACTCTATGATATTCTCCAAAGGGTACTCTAACTCGATTCATTACAACGGTTGCTACGGCCCTCATGCCGTTATCGCCTTCGCCTCCAGCTTCGCACCTAATTAATCTTGCAAGCAGTTCTCTATCCGAGTAAGCCATTAGCATTCAACTCCTAAAAAATGTAAATCTTTATACTAAATCAAATTTTGATATTAAAACTTACAATATTATTTTATGCACAAAATCCGTAAAGGTTCATAGAAATTTGCTTGATAAACAATTAATCTCAATAAAGCACCTTAATAATCTGAGTTAAATATTTTATGAAAACTTTACAAAAACTTTTATAAAACTTAACATTCAAAATATAAACTAGACTTAGAAAGCTACTGATAATAAGGGGATGATGACATGTTTGTAGGAACTCACGTGTTAATAGGCAAAAGAGTATATGACTATATCAAAACTACCTTAAATGTAGAACTAGATAAACAGAAGTTTCTATATGGCAATATTAAGCCAGATATTATATGTAGATTATCATCAAGGTCTCATCGTTTGAAGGATTCTCTTGATTTTATTTTAGATGAAATAGAAAAGCTGACAAGAATTGAAGACATATCCTCAAGTCAATTTTCTGTAGATTTAGGAGTAATAAGCCATTTCATGTCAGATTTTTTTTGCAGTCCCCATTACTATGATATTAAAGAATTCGATAACATATCAAAACACTTGCTTTACGAATATAAGCTCCATAGTAAATTTAAAAAAATCAGTAAAGGTATAACTAATAAACTTATTGACGCCGATATACCCAAGCTTGAAAGCAAAAGCAATATAGAAATCATACATTCCCTTGAAAAATTATATACAGCAAAGATATTATCTATACAAAATGATATATATTTTGCACTAAAAGCTTCGACTTTAATAACAAAAAATATTATTGAGAATTCAATTCATTATTCTTCTAAAAAAATTGCAGCTTAAGCTCTTAAATATATTCTATTTTTAAAAAGATATTACTTAAAACAAGAGGGGGAAATTAAAATGTATAATATTGCAGTAGTAGGAACAGGTTATGTAGGATTAGTCACAGGTACATGCCTATCGGATTTTGGTTTAAATGTAATCTGTGTAGACAATAATAGAGAAAAGATAGAAAAAATAAAAGAGGGAATCATTCCTATATACGAGCCTGGGCTTGAAGGTATTATTGAAAGAAATGCTTATTATAAAAGATTGAGCTTTACTACAGATATCAAATCTGCTGTGGAAGAAAGCGATGTAATATTTATTGCAGTTGGGACACCTCCAGCAGAAGATGGAAGTGCCGATTTAAGATATGTTAAAGAGGTGGCAGCCGATATTGCAAAATATATGAACGGATATAAGATAATCGTCAATAAAAGTACTGTTCCCGTAGGAACTGGAAGAATAGTTACAGAAATTATAAAAGGTGAGATGGAAAAAAAGGACATAAAGCATGATTATGATGTAGTATCTAACCCAGAGTTTCTCAGGGAAGGCTCTGCTCTATATGATTTTACCCATCCTGACAGGGTAGTAATAGGGACACAGTCCCAAAGAGCAAGGGATATTATGAGGAATGTATATAGGGTACTCTATTTAAATGAAACTCCCTTTGTTGAGACGAATATTGAAACTGCTGAGATGATTAAATATGCTTCAAATGCTTTCCTAGCAATGAAAATAACCTTTATTAATGAGGTTGCAAATTTATGTGAAAAAGTAGGAGCAAACGTTCAGCATGTAGCAAAGGCTATGGGTAGAGATGGAAGGATAAGCTCTAAATTTTTACACTCTGGACCGGGTTATGGTGGAAGCTGCTTTCCAAAGGACACTAAAGCTCTTGCTAAGACAGGACGAGATAATGCTTCACCAATTACTTTAATAGAAACTACAGTAAAGGCAAATGAAAATCAAAAGAGACTTATGGCAGAAAAGATAGTTAGTTCATTAGATGGAGTAAAGGGCAAGGAGTTAGCTGTATTAGGATTGTCCTTTAAACCAAGAACAGATGATATGAGGGAAGCTCCATCCATAACCATTTTAAATGAACTTGCAGAAAAAGGAGCTAAGTTCAAGGTATATGACCCCGTTGCCATGGAAGAAGCAAAATTAGTCTTTGAAAATATAAATGATAAAATAGATTATTGCAAAGATGAATACGAAGCAATAAAAGGTTCAGATGCCCTCATTATAATAACTGAATGGAATCAATTTAGAAATCTGGATTTAGACAGGGTAAAGGGAGATTTGAAGCAAACATATTTCTTTGACCTTAGAAACATATATGAACGTGAATTACTTGAACAAAGAGGCTTCAAATATATTGCAGTAGGACAGTAATATGAGTATAATATAAATATAGGAGGTTTTGGAAAAATTAGACATAGTACAAAAGCAATTTTTCTTTGCCGAGCTGTTAAAAAATGAACTTATATGATATAATTTTATCTTAGAAAATTGTACTAGCATCGCTACAAAAGTGTTTGAATAAATATGAGGAGGCTGTTAAATAAATGAGAGTTAGGAAAGCGATAATACCTGCAGCAGGTCTAGGAACTAGATTTTTGCCTGCTACTAAAGCACAACCCAAGGAAATGCTTCCTATTGTGGACAAGCCAACAATACAATATATAATCGAAGAAGCAGTTGATTCAGGTATAGAAGAAATATTAATAATAACTGGTCGTAATAAAAGAGCAATTGAAGATCATTTTGATAGATCAATTGAGTTAGAAATAGCCCTTGAGAATAAAGGAAAGAATGATATTCTCTCACAAATAAAAGATATCTCAAATATGGTTAATATCCACTACATAAGACAGAAGGAGCCAAAAGGACTTGGCCACGCAATTAACTGTGCAAGAAGCTTTGTTGGGAGAGAGCCCTTTGCAGTATTACTTGGTGATGATATTGTTTACAACGAATATCCATGTTTGAAGCAACTTATTGATGTATTCGATGAATATAAAACTACAATTCTTGGAGTTCAGGATGTTCCAGAAAAAGAAGTACATAAATATGGTATTGTCGAAGGAAAATATATAGAAGATGAAGTTTATAAAGTCAAGAACCTAGTTGAGAAGCCTTCCCAAGAAGAAGCACCATCTAATATAGCTATTTTGGGTAGATATATAATAACACCAGAAATTTTTGATGTTTTAGATAACACTGAACCAGGGGCCGGTGGAGAAATTCAGCTAACCGATGCACTTAGAGATTTATCTAAAAAGCAAGCCATGTATGCATATAACTTTAAAGGAAAGAGATACGATGTAGGAAATAAACTAGGTTTTCTACAAGCTACATTAGAGTTTGCACTTAGAAGAGATGATTTAAAGGATGAGTTTAAAAAATACTTAGTTGAATTGTTTCAAAGCCAATCAATAGAGAGGGTTTTTCTTGAAGAAAAGACCCAAGATAAATAGATTACCCATGTACTTTTTTGAGGGGGTAGAATTATGAAAAAAGTATTGATATTTACAGCTTCTACTGGTGGTGGTCATAATCAAGCTGCAAAATCACTAGCCGCACAATTTAAACTGTATGGCTATGAGGTTATAATAGTAGATATTTTAAAACTATCCAATAGAGTGATGGAAAAACTTTTTGTTGAAGGGTATGAGCTTTTATCCTCTAGTTTGCCCATTGTCTATAGAGGTCTTTATAAATATAGCAATAAGAAATCAGTAAATAATACTCTGTCCAAATATATATATAGGATTTTTAAAAGGAAAATATATAAATATATCAAGGATATTAAACCGGATTTAATTGTGGGGACCCACGCTTTCATTGTAAACATTGTTAGTGGCTTAAAGCAAAAAAAACGAATATATATGCCCTTTATTTCAATAGTCACAGATTTTAAGGCTCATAGCTCCTACTATGGAGAAAATGTCGATGCATACATAACAGGAAGTCAATACACTAATATAGGAATGATTGATAAAGGTATCGAAGCTGAAAAGCTATATTCCTATGGAATACCCATAAGGCAAGACTTTTTAAATAGCACTAGCAAATTAGAAATAGACGATAAAAAAGAATTCACTTTACTCTTAATGGGTGGCAGTATGGGAATAATGGCTATAGAAGAAGTTTTAGAAGGTCTAGTAAATTGTGAAAACCATCTAAAGCTTATTGTAGTGTGTGGAAATAATAAAGCTTTGTACAACAGGATAAAATCAAAATATAATCAAAGCTATCATAATAAGAAAATAGTAATATATGGCTTCACCAATGAGATACCGAAGCTAATGGAGCTCTCAGATATTTTAATCTCTAAGCCAGGAGGGGTTACTGTTTCAGAAGCCATTGCAAAAAAACTTCCCATCCTGATTCCATATATGCTGCCTGGTCAAGAAGAAGAAAATGCTGAGTTTTTGTCTGATGCTGGTATTGCAATGATGGTGGAAGATATAGATGAACTGAGAAAAATTATCAATAACTTTGTAAACCACCCTAAAACCTTAGAAAAAATGAAGGATAGAATGAATGAAGTAGCTCAGCACTATTCCGTTGATAGAATTATTCAGCTTGGAGAAAAGCTGATTGAAAAGTATGAGATAATGTATGATTTTGAAAGAGCAGAGTAGAAGAATGGGGCTAGGGGTAAATAGCTTGATTAAAAAAAATCAGTATAGCTCGTAAAAGAGATATACTGATTTTTTTATAATAAAGAAAAATATGCCAACATTTCTGTTCCCTTGACATTACATATAGTGGTCCTGCAATTAGAATGTTAAAAGAAGATCACAAGAAAACAGCAAGCTATGGTAGTGGTCTTGCTGCAATTAAATATCGTGAAAACCAAAGAGCACTTGTTAATGCAGGTAAATTTGATGAAGCTATGCAAATGGATGTAGATGATATTAGAAGTAAATTTGGTTCTAAATATAACAAAGCTATTGATGAAATGATAGAATATGCTGAAGGTAAAGGTTATATTTCTAAAGGAGATGTAAACTAAAAAAATAAATTGAGGTGGATTAATGTATGAAATTTAAATTAATTATAGGAGATTCACAAGAACTCATATTAATAAAACTTGAAGGTGAAAAGGAAGTTAAATTAAATCTTATGAGCAATGAAATTAAGGAAGCATTCTCTGTAAAAGCGAGTAGTAAATTTAATAAAGATGGAGGAGTAGCTGAAGATTTTGGATTTTGCCATGTGTTTTATGATGACTTAGGAAAAAGTAAAGCCATTGAGTTTTTTGAGCCTTCACAAATTATATTTAATGGAGTGCAGTTAATCAATTCTAACTACTTAAAAATAGAAGAATTTTTTAAGCAATTGGATGATAATCTTTGCTATTTAGGTGGAGCAGGATTTTGTTCTTTAAAACTTCAACTAGGGGTATTTGCACCTTCTGCACCAAACGGTAATGTTGAAACTGTTCTCTTGGGACGAAAAGGATATTATGATGCTTTATTTGATTAAAATACTATAACTGTCTCTGTAATAGATGTTTAATAATAAAGTTTCAAATTTTCATCCACAAACTACCTTTTTATAGAAATTCAATAAATTTAAAGGGGATACTAGCTTAGCTATCCTCTTTAAATTTTCCGCTAGCTATAAAAAACTTCGCAAAGAAATGTTGCTTTACCTTATAAAGTAGGTAAATGGAACCAAAAATAACCATCTTACGCTTTGCAATTTGAGTAATTATATACCTATTGGGCTAATAGCTAACGGCTGACAGCTCACAGCAAAACATTGAAAGTAAAACTTTGGGGTCACA
>JANQEZ010000181.1 GCA_028278115.1 Clostridia bacterium | reverse complement strand
GCAATTTTCTTCTCCATATCTGTATAATTTGCATCATCTTTTCCCTTAATTTCTAACTCACCTGAATAATTTTGCTTGCTTTTCCTCATCTCATATTTTTTGTCACCTATTATGCCTTTTAACTCTTTGTTAATTCTTTTTGATAGCTTAAAGGGGTATCTATTAATAAGATTAATGACTTTACTTCCAAAATTAATTTGCCCTATTAAAACATTTTTCACATCTTTGTTAACTACTTTACTAAATCCATCTACTCCTTCTTTAGTCATTAGAGCCTTAAACAATGTGTCAATAGTAAAATCATGTTCTACTGACATTCCAGTTTCTTTCCATGTTGACCAATTTATTGTAATTGCTCTATTACCTTGTTTGTTTCTGTATTTTGAAAAAGAATCTAAATATGAATTTGCTGCTATGTAGTCACTTTGTCCTGGAGCACTAAAAATTGTAGCAATCGACGAAAACATTATAAAAAAGTCCAACTCTTCTTTTTCTGTTACTTTATCTAGTATCCATGTACCTTGTACTTTAGGCTTAAATACTTCGTTAAAATCATTTTCAGTTCTTTCTGCTATATTTTGTCCTCCACCTACCCCTGCTCCGTGTATTATTCCGTTGATATTCCCAAACCGCTCTTTTAATTCCTTCACTATTTTTTCTACTGACTCTATATTTGTTATGTCTGCACTGAAACATAATACTTTACTTCCTTTTCTCTCTATTTCTTTTATTCCTTCTATTTTTTTTATTGTACCTTGATTGCACTTATCTTGTTTTAAGATGTTGTTCCATTCTTCTCTAGGTGGAATTTTAGATCGGTTAATCATTGCAATATTTATCTTCTTTTCGTTAGCCAACCATTTTCCTATTTCAAGTCCTATTCCGCCCATTCCTCCAGTTACAAGATATATTCCATCTTCTTTTAGCTTCAGTTTTCTTTGCTTTGTCTTATTCATATTTATTTCTGTAAGTTCTTCTATAAATCGTTTACCATTACGGTATGCTACTTGATATATATCTGTACTTGCTTCAATTTCCAATATTATATCCGCTGATTTTGTATTATCATCTATATCAATACATCTGCTTATCAGATTAGGATAGTCTTTAGCTATTACTTTGCCTATTCCTGACAAAGTTGAGTTTTCTGGACAAATCCTATCTTCTTTTCCAGTAACCTCTGTAATATATTTGGATATTAATACCATATCCACTTCATCCTCTATATCACCTTTAATTACTGCTCTTGTTAAATAGAATATACTGTAAACCCCTCTTAATTGATTACCTTCGAGTTGATTTAAAGATTTTATTTCTTCATACTCTAGAGTAGCAGTATGGATAATCTGACATATTTTCTTATCCTTTAATTCTTCTATTAGTTTATGATACTCTTCTTCCTTTCCTTCAATTGTGTATTTGTATTCATTAATCTTTTTCCACTCATCACCAATTTCAACTTCTATAACTTTTTTTCCCATATCTTTAAAGGCTTTTATTAATTCATTACTTATCTTTTCTTCTTTAGCCTTAAATAATAGTATTGTATTACCCCTTTTTTTACTCTCACTCAAATTCGACAGTTTTAATTTTTCTTCTTTCCATATAGTCGTAAAGTAATTTTCACTCCTTATGGATATGTCTCCTTCTTTTTCTTCTGATATTTCAAACCAACACCTATTCTGCTCTTGAGGATAAGTAGGTAAACTTACTTTTTTCACAGCCATTCCATTATATAATTTTTCCCAATCAATTTCTGCGCCCTTTATATAGTATCCTCTTATTTTTTCTAGTAACTCTGCATCTTTTACTTTTTTGTCTATTAACTCTTCTAATACTTTACTTGCCTCTTTACTAAATTTTCTTATCTCATTTTTTGTTACCTCATTATCATTTCTATTCTCCTTATTTGATGAAACTATTGTAAATTCTCCATAGTACTTGTTTATGTCTTCCTCTACTATTATTTGGTCAAGTTTCTCTCTTATTTCTTCTAAATCTTTTGCTATAATCCCTAATCTATGAGTATAATGCTCTCTTCCCATGTTCACTGTATAGCATATATCATCTACATCTCCTATCCCATCATTTTTGTTTAGATAGTTCCTGTATTTTTTGATATATCTATTTAATGCATCCTTGCTCTTAGCCGATAGTGTAAATATGTATGCATTATCCTTTCTCTTGTTCTTATAACTGATTGGTGCTTCTTCTACAACCATATGACAGTTTGTACCGCTAAATCCAAAGGAGCTTACAGCACATGTCATAGGGCTCTCCTTATCTTCATATTTCCTTAGCTTTTTATTTAGATACACTGGGGACTGATTAAAGTCTATATTTCTATTTGGCTTATTAAAATGTATACTCGGAGGTATTTCTCTGTTTTTTAGCATCATAACTGTCTTGAGTAAACCTGCCATCCCTGAACTCTCATATAAATGTCCTAGATTTGTTTTTACTGTTCCTATAGGACATATCTGCTTTTTATTTGTATATCTTTCAAATGCTTTTTGTAATCCTTCTATTTCTAACGGATCCCCTAGTCTTGTTCCTGTTCCATGGGCTTCTATATAGCTTAGGCTTTCTGGATTTATCCCTGCATTTTCCCATGCCTTTACTATAACCTTTGCCTGTGATTCAGAATTAGGTGCTGTGATACCTATTGATGTCCCATCTTGATTTACTGCACTCCCCTTTATAACTGCATATATATTATCCCTATCCTTTATTGCTGTATTTACAGGTTTTAGTAGAAATACTATAATTCCTTCACCCATACCAGCTCCATCAGAATTATCATCAAAGCTTCTTGTTCTTCCATCTGAAGCTTCTACTCCATATTTACAGAATTCTTTGTCTAGTGGCATCAAGTTCATTCTTACTGCACTTGCTATTGCCATATCACAGTCTCCATTTCTTATGGCATTACATGCAGAATGTACTGTTACAAGTCCAGAAGAGCAAGCTGTATCTAACACCATGGTAGGACCCTTTAAATCCATTAAATAGGACATCCTACTAGGCATCATAGCTGTTACATTTCCTATTGCTGCTGAGGTAGAGAAATTCTCTCCCTTTATATCAAACATCATTCTTAGATAACTATCTTTAATGCTACTTGCAAATCCTGTATATATCCCTATATTTGAGTTCTTGATCTTCTTTCCTACATATCCTCCGTCCTCCAAAGCTTCATATATTACTTCCATCAATAATCTCTGATACGGATCCATTGTTTTTGCATCATTTGGAGATATGCGAAACAACTTATAGTCAAATTTATCAATATCAGAAAGATATGCTCCTTGTATATATTTAAATTCGTTATCATCATGTAAGTTTGTATACTCTAAATATTTTGTAATGTCATTTTCCCTATCCTTTGGAAAAGCTCTTAGGCA
>JANQEZ010000165.1 GCA_028278115.1 Clostridia bacterium | reverse complement strand
TTTGTCAACAATCTGCAAACCTCATATAGAGGTTTTGTTTTTATGTAAAGAAGGTTTTTATATCTAAATTACGAATATATATATAGGCTTTAATTTAAGGGATTTATATACTATATTTAATATACGTATTAAAGAATTTAATGTTTATGAGAGCTTTTAATGCGTATGAATTAAAGTATATAGCTAAATATCTATAAATGACTTCATAAATTTCGTTATTATTGATAAAATATTAATACAAGCCTTAAGGAGATGATGTTTTGAAGAAAAGATTGGTAATAATTGATGGCAATAGTCTTATAAATAGAGCATTTTATGCTTTACCGGATTTAATAACAAAGGAGGGCATACATACTAATGGTGTATTTGGCTTTATCAAAATGGTTAATAGAATCCATGAGGACTACAAGCCCGAGTATTTAAGTGTGGCCTTTGATCTTAAGGGGCCGACTTTTAGACATTTAGAGTATAAGGAATATAAAGGACATAGAAAAAAGATGCCCTCTGAGCTGGCACAGCAAATGCCTATTCTAAAAGAAATATTAGATGCATATAAAATACATAGAACCGAGCTAGAAGGGTTTGAAGCCGATGACTTAATAGGTACAATTGCTAAGCTATCTGCCGAAAAGGATTTTGAAGTAATAATAGTTACAGGGGATAAGGATGCTTTGCAGTTAGTATCACAAAACATAACGGTTATGATTACGAGAAAGGGTATTTCAAATCTAGAGGTATATGATAGAGAAATGGTTATTGAAAAATTTAGCGTTACTCCAGAGCAAATTATAGACTTTAAAGGATTAGTAGGGGATAAATCCGATAATATACCAGGGGTGCCTGGAGTCGGTGAGAAAACAGCAGCTAAGCTATTGAGTGAATTTCCAACGGTTGAAGAATTAATAATGAATGCGGAAAGTATTTCAACTAAGAGATTTAGGGAAAAAATTATAGAAAACTCAGAGATAGCACTTCTGAGTAAAAGACTTGCTACTATAAAAACAGATATTCCCCTTGAATTTGATGCTGAAAAGCTTAAGATCATCGAGCCAGATAAGGATACCCTTATAGAGCTTTTTAAGAAGTATGAGTTCAACAGTCTATTAAAGGAGCTAATTAATGATGGGGCTGGGGAAGATGAAAGTCATGGGGCTTCAGCAGATTTAAAGGAACTTGATATTCAGATAGTAAAGGAAGCAGGAGAAGTTACAGAGTTAGTTAAGAAAATAAAGTCAAATAAGAGCTTTGCAATGAAGATTTTTAAAGAAGAAAATAATTTGAGAACCGATAATATTATCGGTATTTCTATAGGTATTGATCTAGAAAAAAGCTATTATATAGATGTAAAAGGAAACGATAAATTATTGGATAGCCTAAGAGATGTGTTTGAAGATAAGGAAATTAAAAAGACAGGTCACGGACTAAAGAAGGAAATAATATCCCTTTTAAGGTACGGTATAGAACTAAATGGAATTGAATTTGATACATTTATTGCAGCCTACTTACTTCAGCCTTCAGGGAGTGCATATGATGTTTCAAATCTGGCATCGCAATATTTAGGACTCAAATTAATCAGTCAAGAAGAGCTTTTAGGGAAGGGTAAAAATGCGAAAAAGTTTAGTGATTTTTTTAGTGAAGAGCTGTCAAAATACGGTGGAGATTGCTGCAGGGTAGTTCTAAAGGTTAAAAACCTTCTTGAAGAAGAACTCAAAACTCTAGAGCTTATGGATTTATTTAAAGAGGTAGAGATTCCCCTTATTGAAGTCCTTGCCAATTTAGAATTTGAAGGATTCAGAGCCGATAAAGAGGTATTAAGGGAACTAGATATTGAGCTAACAAGTAAAATAGATGAAATTACAAAGGAAATCTTTGAACACTCAGGCGAAGAGTTTAATATAAATTCTCCAAAGCAATTAGGTGTTATATTATTTGAAAAGCTAGGACTCCCTGTGATTAAAAAGACGAAAACAGGTTATTCTACTAACCATGATGTATTAGAAAAATTATTAAAGAGACATCCAATAATATCTCTTTTAATTGATTATAGGCAGCTAGTAAAATTGAAGTCTACATATATTGATGGTTTATTTAAGCTGATAAATCCTGTTACGGGTAGAATACATTCAAGCTTTAATCAAACTGTAACTGTAACCGGTAGAATAAGTAGTACTGAGCCAAATATGCAAAATATACCCATAAAAATGGAGATTGGCAGAAGGATTCGTAAGGTGTTTACATCCTCTGATAATGACCATAGTTTAATTGATGCCGATTACTCACAAATCGAATTAAGGGTTTTAGCCCATATGTGTAGAGATGAAAACCTAATAAGAGCCTTTAAAGAGGATGAAGATATACATACCCTTACAGCATCTCAAGTTTTCAATGTCCCTATTGATAATGTAACTCCTTTGGAGAGAAGTAGAGCCAAGGCTGTAAATTTTGGAATTGTTTATGGGATTAGTGATTTCGGGCTTTCGGTAAATCTAAATATTACTAGGAAAGAGGCAAAGAAATATATAGATGAGTATTTTCTTAAATATAGTGGTGTAAAGGAATATATGGACAGTGAAATTAAGAAGGGTAAAGAAATGGGATATGTAACTACTATATTAAATAGAAGAAGATATATTCCAGAGCTTAAGTCAAAGAATTTTAATTTAAGGTCATTTGGAGAAAGAACAGCTATGAATACGCCTATCCAAGGAAGTGCTGCGGATATTATTAAGATAGCAATGGTTAAGGTTTTTAATGAAATAAAGAAAAGAAACCTAAAATCAAAACTCATTTTACAGGTACATGACGAACTTATAATCAATGCCCATAGGGATGAGATTGATATAGTAAAAAAATTACTTAAGGAAAATATGGAGGATGCCATAGTGCTGGATGTTCCTTTAAAGGTTGATATGAATATTGGCGAAAATTGGTATAATACTAAGTAAGGCTGTAAAGTCCTAAAAGGAGTATGTAATGAAGGTAATAGGCTTAACTGGTGGAATTGCATCTGGCAAAAGTACCGTTTCAAAATATTTAAAGGAACTAGGAGCAATAGTTATAGATGCAGATATTGTAGCAAGGAAAATAGTTGAAAAAGGTCAGCCGGCTCTAGAGGAAATTGTATGCTATTTCGGGAAGGAAGTTCTGAATATAGATGGAACCCTCAATAGAAAGTATTTAGGAGATATAGTTTTTAGTGACCTTGAAAAGCTAAATGCATTAAATAAAATCACCCACAGCAGAATAATTGAGAAGATAAAAGAAAAAATACAAAAGTATAAGTACTCAAATAATTTAGAAGCATTATTTATCGACGCAGCTTTACTAATAGAGATGAAAATGTATGTTTTGACTAGTGAAGTTTGGCTTGTCACCGTTGATAAAGAAACACAATTGAAAAGGTTAATGATTCGAGATAAATTAACCCTTGAGGAAGCAAATCAAAGGATCGGCTCGCAAATGTCTTTTGAAGAAAAAAAAGAATACTCAGATGTCATTTTAGATAATTCAAAGGATTTTAATTACTTGAAAAATCAGGTAGAGGATTTATATAAAAGTATTTTCGGAGGTGCTTAATTGGGGGTTTTTGATTTAAGAAAATATCGTTTTTTAATTATGATTATAGTAATAGGGCTAATATTTTTAGCCCTCATATCCCTATTCAATTTTGCATTGGAGAAGATGTATCCAATGGACTATGAATCAATTATTTTAAAGTATTCACAGGAATATAATCTTGATGTAATTTTAGTAGCTTCAGTGATAAGAGCCGAAAGTAAGTTTGACCCATATGCAATCTCACATAAGGAAGCAAGGGGACTTATGCAGATAGCCAGTATAACAGGGAATTGGGCATCGGAGGAATTAAGTATTGAAAATTATAATAAAAAACTTCTATTCGATCCCGATATAAATATAAGAATTGGCTGTTGGTACCTCAGTAAGCTTAAAAGGGAATTTAATAACGATATGACCAATGTATTAGCAGCATATAATGCTGGAAGCGGCAATGTAAGAAAATGGCTTAACAATAAAGAATATAGTCCCGATGGAAAACAACTGAGAGTCATACCCTTTGGAGAGACAAAGAGATATGTTGAAAGGGTAAATAGAAATTATAAGATATACAGCTATATATATGGAAGATAGGTTAAAGGAATATATTTATTTGCATAGTAGTGAAAACTTAGATATAATTGTTTTGAATTTTGTTTTGTATGGGATTCATAATTATTAAGTAGAGTCCCATATAGTTTGTTTTTATTATAGGAATCCCTTAGTTAATATTAAATTTTAAGAGGAAATACTATATTATTATCTGAAATTGGTATTGGAATTATTCAGATAATGTACCTAGAAAGGATTGGTGGCATGGAACAAATGAGGAGTCTTGAAGATGTAAAAAAACTCAAGATAAGTGAAGATAGAAGGCTGCATTCTGCTAGCCATGATGAGATACTAAACTGTGCAACTACTGATATCTATTTTTTAAGGACTCTTGATATTTTAAAAGAAATGAACCTTGATGAAACCATTGTTACTGCGGAAATTTTTCCTAGAAAACCGGGAGTTTTAGCGGGCATGGATGAAGTTAAAAATATATTAAAGGACAAGGATATAGAAATGTGGTCCTTGGATGAAGGTGAGGAATTTGAACCAAAGGAAACAGTTATCAGAATAAAAGGTCCATACAGAGAATTTGCAGCCTTTGAAACAATCATTTTAGGTGCATTAGCAAGCTCATCGGGTTGGGCTACAGCTGCAAAGGAAGTAAAGGAAGCTTGTGGAGATAAGGGCTTTCTTTGTTTTGGAGCAAGGCATGTTCACCCAGCAGTAGCTCCGGTTATGGAAAGGGCTGCAATAACTGGTGGAGCAATGGGAGCAAGCTGTATTTTAGCTGCGAAGCTCCTTGATATTGAACCTTCGGGTACACTGCCCCATGCTGCAATGCTTATAGCAGGAGATACAGCAAAGATTGCTAAGGTGTATGATAGAGTAATGCCTAGCCAGCATAAGAGAACGGTTTTGATAGACACATTTAAAGACGAAGTGGAAGAATCTTTAAGGATTGCAGAGCTTTTAGGTGAAAATCTATATGGTATAAGGGTGGATACACCTAGTGAGAGGGGTGGAGTTACTCCTGGTCTTATAAAGGAGCTTAGGTATAAATTGGATTTTGCAGGCCATAAACATGTGAAGATTTTTGTTTCCGGAGGTTTAACCCCTGAAAGGATTAAAGCTCTGTCGGAAGCAGGTGCAGATTCCTTTGGTGTTGGAAGCTATATATCTGCTGCTTCACCTATTGACATGACAATGGATTTAAAAGAGGTTAATGGAAAAGCTGTTGCAAAAAGAGGTAGATTACCAGGACTTGTGGATAATCCAAGATTGAAAAGGGTTAAATTTTAATATCAATAAATTGTATTTAAAAAGATATAGATAACCAACTTTAAAGTTTAATAAATTTCAAATAAAAAATGCAGAAGCGTTCATTATTTTCTTTGAAATTTATTTTAAGTTTTAGTGTTGGTTA
>JANQEZ010000158.1 GCA_028278115.1 Clostridia bacterium | reverse complement strand
TATAGAGATTCCAGTCAAAAGTTTAATTTATACACATCAAAAATCCCCAGAATCATCGGATATTTTGATATGTATAAATTAACATTTACTTTGGATTCTCTATAGAAGAATTCCTAGTTAGTATTTAAATAGGAGGGACGTGTAATTATGAAATCACTATTAAAAATTTCTTTTATGAAACAAGTCTTGATGCGTAAAGTAATTTATTCTTTAATTCCTTTAGTACTTGCTTCCATTTATTTTTTTGGATGGAAATCGCTTACTTTAATTATTTGGTCTAATATTATAGGGGTAATAACTGAGTGGATTTTTGTTAGAAATACTACTGGCAAGGTTTCAGAAGCTGTGTTTGTTACCGCAACACTCTTTGCTCTTACCCTTCCGCCAGGAACCCCATATTGGGTAGCAGCCCTCGGAATAATATTCGGTGTAGTCTTTGGAAAAATGGTATTTGGTGGTTTTGGAAGAAATGTATTTAATCCTGCCCTTGTTGCAAGGGCATTTGTTTACATTTGTTTTCCAGCACCCTTAACTACAGGCTGGCATGCAGCATCAGCAAATGGATTAGGAGGTTTTACAAGATATCTAACTCAGCCTATAGATGTTCTGAGTAGTGCCACTCCTATGCTAATCTTTAGAAGCTCAAGAAATATGGTATCCTATAATGACCTTTTATTTGGCAATATAGGGGGGTCACTAGGTGAAACAAGTGCAATCATTATAATACTGGCGGCAGTTTACCTTATCTATACTAAAACTGCTTCATGGGAAAACATGTTAAGCATGGTAATTGGTTTCGTTACCTTAAGCTCTGCACTCCATTATTTGGGAATGGAGAGAATACCTAATCCTCTCTTCGGACTTCTTTCAGGCGGATTCTTATTTGCGGCTGTTTTCATGATAACCGATCCTGTATCTTCACCTAAGACAAGGGAGGGGAAATGGATATACGGTATTGCTGTGGGAATGATAACCGTAATGATTAGAGGTTTTGCAGTGTTTGCTGGAGGCGTTATGTTTGCAGTTTTAATTGGAAATACATTTGCACCGATAATAGATGAAGGAGTTAAGTATTTTAAAAAATTCAGAAAAAGAAAAGTAAAGGAAGAAAGGAGGGTTGCCAATGTCTAAAAAGAAGAAGAGGATAGTTTACCCAGTTGTTTTCATGCTGCTTGTAACTATTACATTCACATTGACACTGGCTCTTATTAATGAATTTACCAAGAATAGAATTGCCTTTAACAACGAATTAAAGATAAAAAAAACCCTCCTCTATGTGCTAAATATAGATATAGAAAACAATGATAATGAGTATATAAATAAAACCTATGATGAAATGATTGAGGAAGCCATAATTAATGATACGAAGGTTTACATGGCAAGTAAAGATAACGAAATAATCGGATATGCCTTTCCTATACAAGGTGATGGTGTATGGGGAGCAATGAATGGTTATGCTGCTATTACACCGGATTATAAACAGCTTTTAGGTATAGATTTTGTATCCCATAGTGAAACGCCAGGACTGGGAGGACGTATCACCGATAGTAAATATAAGGAGCAATTTAGATACCTTGAATTGGAGAGTGAGAATGGTATATATATCATCCATAGACCCAATTCAGGTGGAAATGTTGATGCAATATCTGGTGCAACGGGAACGTCGGAAGCTGTTAGAAGGATGTTAAATGAAGATATTGACGTTTTTATCGAAGCCGTTGGAGGTGAGAGATAGTGGTTAGTAAAAAAATCAAAGAAGTATTCACATTAGGAATCTGGAAGGATAATCCTGTATATAGACAAATCTTAGGGATTTGCTCAGCCCTAGCAGTTACCAACCTGATGCTTAATTCTTTAGTTATGGGCTTGGGACTGATATTTGTTACTGCCTTCTCGGAGCTTACGGTTTCAATTATTAGGCAGTTTACTCCAAAGCATATCAGAATGATGGTTCAAACCCTTATAATATCTGCATACGTTATAATAGTCGATATTCTTTTGAAGGCCTACTATCCTGCAATGAGTGAAGCACTTGGACCTTATGTGGGACTTATTATTACAAATTGTATAATAATGGGTAGATGTGAATCCTATGCACAGAAGAATCCTCCTCTATACTCATTTATAGATGGAATAGCCTCTGGAATGGGTTATACTATTGTTTTGCTTATAATCGCATTCTTTAGAGAGCTATTGGGCTTTGGAACATTATTCGGCTTTAATGTGATGGGAGAAGCTTGGGTAAGCTGGACCCTGATGATTATGCCGCCGGGTGCATTCTTTATGCTAGGTATATTGATATGGGTAGCTTATAATTTATTCCCTGTAGACGAGGGAGGGAAAGTTAAGGGAGGTGCAACAAACATATGATTGATATTAATCCATTAGTTATATTCTTTGCTTCAATTTTCACTAATAATATGATTCTTTCTAACTTTCTAGGGATGTGTTCCTTTATAGCTGTTTCAGGGGAAATAAAAACATCTTTGGGACTTGGTCAGGCAGTTACCTTTGTTCTAACATTTACAACAATATTAAACTACTTTATTTATCATTATATTCTCGCTCCCTTTGGGCTTGAGTATCTTAGATTCATTGTATTCATCATAAGTATTGCAGCCTTTGTTCAATTGGTTGAAATGGTCATGGATAGATATTTTGAAACGTTGCACTATGCTCTAGGTATATTTTTACCTCTAATAACTGTTAATTGTGCCATACTTGGTGTTTCTCTATTCATGGTAATTAGAGATTATAATTTCTATCAAAGTCTTGCCTTTGGAGTAGGTTCAGGTCTTGGTTGGACCTTGGCTATAACTGCAATGGCAGGTATTAGAACGAAAATTAAGCATGCCAAATTACCTAAGGGATTGGAAGGTCCTGGAATAACACTGATAATAACGGGGCTAATGGCCCTAGCCTTTATTGGCTTTTCCGGTATCGTTCAAATACAATAGGGAGTGATATTAATGAATACAGTATTTACAACGGTTGGAGTAATATCTCTTATATCGGCTGCACTAGCACTTCTACTATCTATAGCAAATAAAACCATTGCAAACTACGGAGAAAAGAAGCTATTAATAAATGATGAAAAGGAATATACAATTGAGGGAGGAGACTCCTTATTATCATCCCTTATTGAAGAAGAAATCTTTATCCCATCGGCCTGCGGAGGAAAGGGGAGCTGTGGTTATTGTAAGGTTAAAGTACTTGAGGGCGGCGGTCAAACTTTGCCAACTGAACTTGGATATCTATCAGAGGATGAACAAAAGGATGGTGTAAGGCTGTCATGTCAGCTAAAGGTTAAAGAGGATATCAAAATAGAAATACCCGAGGAACTATTCAGTATAAAGCAATATGAATGTACTGTAGAATTTATAAAAGATATCACTCCTAAGATAAAGCATTTAGGAGTAAGATTGCCTCAAAATAGTGAAATAGAATTTAAAGCCGGACAATATATACAGATATTAGTTCCTATATATGACGGCAATGACGAAGAGATATATAGGGCATATTCCATAGCATCACCTCCATCAAGTAAAGACTTAATTGAATTATTCATTGGGTTTACAGGAGGTATTTCTACAACATATGTTCATAAGCACATTAAAGCAAATGATAAAATGACTTTAATTGGCCCCTTTGGCGATTTCTATTATCAGGATAATGATAGAGAAATGATAATGGTTGCAGTTGGTACAGGAATGGCACCTATATTCTCCATATTACAGTACATGGAGGATAACAATATAACTGATCGAAAAGTCACCTATTACTTCGGAGCAAGGCATATGGAGGATTTATATGTTATTGAAGAGCTAGAGCAAATTAAAGAATCTCTTCCAAACTTCAATCACGTATGCTGTTTATCTAGACCCGGTGAAAATTCCCTTTGGGAAGGTGAAATTGGACGTGTAACCGATCTTCTCGAAAAGTACCTAGACTCCCCAGAAAACAAAGAAGCATACCTTTGTGGAAGCCCTAAGATGATAGACTCAGTTATAGAGGTATTAAAGAAAAAGGGAATCCCAGAGGAGTTAATTTACTTCGATAAATTTGAATAACATTTAAAAAAGAGTTACTTTATTTTTTACTGACTCAGATAATCTAAAGCAAATTCAATAAATTTTGACAGTTGAAGAATATAAAAAATTCGTAAACCTTCATTGTAAAAGGCTTTGCGAGTTTTTTATGTGTTTTAAAAAAAGCGTAATTTTTTTTAATTTCTTTTTGTCTTGTTTTTCCTATCTATTTTGGATTAGAATTTATTAATTTTTGAGCACGTTCTATTTGTAAGTTACGGATATTCTTTGATAATCTTTGTGCTTAATAGAATAAGTAAAAATAAGCTTCTGCTCCAAACCATTCTACTTAATCCAACGTTGATTAAAAAATACCTTAGATATGGGTTGAGCCATATTTTCCGAATTCATTTTATCTATAGAGAATCCAAAGTAAATGTTAATTTATACATATATCATATTAATGTACATATCAAAATATCCGATGATTCTGGGGATTTTTGATGTGTATAAATT
>JANQEZ010000130.1 GCA_028278115.1 Clostridia bacterium | reverse complement strand
ATTGAAAAGTCCAATCACATGAAATGATGGTGCAAAGCCATTTTTTAAAAACTTAAACCTTAAGTTTTTATTAAGATATTTTTTCATGCGATTGCCGTGCTTTAAACAAGTTTTACTGTATGAATTGTGTACAATTATGATATAATAATTAGATATTACCTTCGTAGTATTAAAAAGCTGTGATTATAATAGTATTCGGTGGTGTAGTAAATGGTAGATAATAGAAATCTTGCTATAGGTATATTTGATTCCGGTATGGGGGGAATAAGTGTATTAGCTGACATCATTAAGCTTATGCCAAATGAAAAATATATATATTATGGAGACTCTGGAAATGCTCCCTATGGCACTAAAACTCCTGAAGAAGTAAGGAAGCTTAGTATTGATATATGCGATTTTTTTATTAGTAAAGGAGTAAAGGCCATTGTTGCAGCATGCAATACGGCCACCAGTGCTGCAATAAACCAGCTGAGGAAAAGGTATGATATACCTATTATAGGTATGGAACCGGCTTTAAAGCCTGCTATTGAGCTTGAGCTTAAAGGTAAAATAGTAGTTATGGCTACTGATATGACTTTAAAGGAAAAAAAGTTCAGTAAACTTATGGATAAATATGCTAAGCAGCAGGATATAGTTAAAGTGCCTTGTCCAAACCTTGTAGAGCTTATAGAAGACGGTATTTTTGAGGGAAAAGCTGCTTTAGAAGGTATAAGAGGCTGCTTTAAAGGAATAAATATGGAGCAAATATCTTCAATAGTTTTAGGTTGTACCCACTATGTTTTTTTAAGGGATAATATTAGTGCCTTAGCCGGGGAAAAAGTTTCTATCATTGACGGTAATAAAGGAACAGCCTATCATTTGAAAAATGTTTTAAATGAGAAAAACATATTAAAAGATACTGAGGAAAATAAGCTCTTATTAGAAATATATAATTCAGATACAGATAATGAGATGATAAAGCTTTCAAAAAAGCTTCTTGAATTTAGTTTAAAGGAACAAGGCTTAAAAATTCATTTATAAAGAGCTGCAATAGTTACTGATATGTAAATAAAAACATTAAAGAATATGAATTAAGATTTACTTTGAAATATATATAGAAAGGCCCATGATATGAAAAAAATACTATCGTTTTTTAAATCGCTTTTTTTCATTAGAAAAGTAAAGGAGGAAGATTTATCCTCCTATCTTATTAAAACCCATATAATTAAAACCACTTCTAATAGACATAGAAGGGTAAAGTGAAGAAAAACTATTAAGGGGTGATATAAATGCATAGAATAAGACCGCTAGAGCCTAATGAGGTGGATAAAGAAGCTAGGGATATTTTCGATGATTTTCTAAAGGAACGAGGAAATATACCCAATATGTTTAGGACCCTTGCCTATAGACCTAAGCTTTTAAGAACTGCCTTTGATCACTTTAGAGCTATACTAAAAACCGGGACAGTAGATTTTAAGCTAAAGGAAATGATTGCTGTTAGAGTTTCTCAGATGAATGATTGTGGATACTGACTTTCATCCCATACTGCCATAGCAAAAGGGGCAGGGGTATCGGACGATACCATAAAAGAGATGGAGAATAAACTCAAGAATCCTGAGCTTTTTTCAGAAAAAGAGCTTATAGCTTTAGAATTTGCAGAGGTAATGACTACAGATTCAAATAACCTCTCTGATGAGCTGTATAAGGATGTAAAGAAATATTTTGACGATGGAGAAATCGTTGAGATAGCCAGTGTGATAGGAATATTTAACTATTTTAATAGGTTTAACAACGCTTTAAAGACAGAAATCACAAAGTAAGACAGCATATTAATCAGTTAAGAGGAGAATAGCTATGGAAGGAATTACTCCAGAGGTCTTGGAGGTCGTAAAGGAGAAGATTTACGAAATAATAAATGAAAGCTCCGATATAGATGAGAGACAAGAAGAAATCATAAGACTTAGATTTGGATTAGATGAAAAAGGCCCAATCAAAATAAAGGACTTATCAAAAAAATTTAATACTCCACCTAGACAAATGAAAATTGAGGTGGATGCATTGGAAAAAAAGATATTTAATAAATTGAAAAAAACCCTATGAAAAAAACCGCATTTAGAAAGCGGTTTTTTTATCTGCATACAGACCTTAAATCCTTCAACTCATCTGTAGTCATATTATCTAGAGTATATGCCCTACGGGCAAACTCTTCTCTAGTTATAATACCCTTTTCAACTAAAAGCTCTATGATTGTAGCTATAGCCAAGGTATTCCTATAATCTATTTCCTTTAAGTCTCCAATCTTTGCATAAATATCAATTTTATCAAAGCCTCTCATACTATCTACCCCTTTAAAATATATTTATAAACTAATAAGTTCAAATAAATCTATATACTTTGAGTATGTCCTAATAAAAAAAAAGTATACGTTGAAAGTTAATGAGTGATAGATATTCGAGACTTAAGAAAAATAGATAAAACCAACTAATTTAAGGTGTATATACCCAAAAAGAAGTTGGTTTTTTATAATTTATCTTACTCTACTTCAACAATCCATCCATCTGGAGCACTAATATCTCCAAACTGAATTCCATAGAGGGTATCGTAGAGCTTTTTAGTAAAAGGACCTACTTCAGTTTCACTGTGGAATATATGTAAATTCCCTTTATATTCAATGCCTCCGATTGGAGTTATCACAGCGGCAGTTCCACATGCACCAGCTTCACTGAATTCTTCTAAATTATTTATTAATACATCCCTTTCTTCTATATCCATACCTAGATAATTTTCTGCGATATGCATAAGAGAGTATTTTGTTATACTAGGAAGTATTGATGGAGAATCAGGAGTTATAAATTTATTATCCTTAGTAATGCCAAAGAAATTTGCAGCTCCGACCTCTTCTATTTTAGTGTGGGTTTTTGGATCAAGATAGATACAATCGGCAAAACCCCTCTTTACTGCTACTTCATGGGCATAAAGACTAGCAGCATAATTCCCTCCAACCTTTACAGCACCAGTACCATAAGTGGCTGCTCTATCGTAGTCTGAAACAGTGAAGTTAACAGGGACCATTCCGCCCTTGAAATAAGGGCCTACGGGAACACAGAAAACGCAGAATAAATATTCAGGAGCTGGTTTTACTCCAACATTATCTCCAACACCTATAACAAAGGGTCTAAGATAAAGTGTAGCTCCAGTCCCATAGGGAGGAACATAGGCTTCATTAGCTTTAACAACCTGAATGCATGCATCAATAAATTTTTCCACGGGTACTTCAGGCATTAGAATACGTCTACAACTGCTGTTTAAACGTTTAGCGTTTTGATCTGGTCTGAAAATCTGAATTTTACCTTCCTTTGTGCTATAAGCCTTTAATCCCTCGAAACATTGCTGTCCATAATGAAGTGCAGTTGAAGCTTCACTTATAGATAGCTTATTATCCTCTGTTAGAGTTCCTTCGTCCCAGCTTCCATCCTTCCACCTAGAAATATAACGAAGATCCGTCTTAATGTAATTGAATCCTAACTTATCCCATTCTATATTTACTAATTTTTTCATTTAAACCATCCTCCTTTGCTAAAAAATTTATATAGTATATTCAAAATTATAATATAGATACACAATGTTTCATAGGATTTTCATACTATAAAATATAAATATAATTTAACAGATGAGTAAATTTCATATTTTTTCTTAAAAACTTTATATAGTATATAAATTTTACATCTTAAATGGAGATAATAGTTATTATGAAATGGAATTATAAAAAAATAACATATTTTATCTTGAAAAGTGTAATAAATTATGCTAAAATTACTGAAAATATATTATACAATCTTAAATATATATATTTTCTAATGACTATGAAGGGAATTAGTAGATGGAATAATTATTTTAGAGAGTCGGCGGCTGGTGGAAGCCGATATAATTAACTATTGAATCCATCCTAGAGTCGTTAAGCTGAAGGTGTAAAGCAGTAGGCTTAACCGGTTAGCATCCGTTAAAGGCTAAGGGTTATTGAAAAAATAACTCGTTGAGTGGACTAGTATATATTATAGTCAATCAGGGTGGCAACGCGGAATCAATCCTTCCGTCCCTATATGGGGACAGGAGGATTTTTTTATGGCTAAGGACCTCAAATATTTTCCTAAAGAAATTGTATAGCTGAAACAAAGTAAACTCAAGTGTTAGAAGTTAAATTAAAACTATTCCCAGTAAAATATTGGGCTCAAATTATCTTCTTCTAAAACTTATTAGAAAGACCTTAATACTCAGCCTCAACCTTAATATTAATACCAAGCAGTATGAAATACCTAAAAAATATAAAAGGAGGTTTTAAAAGTGCTAGATATCAAAAGAGTTAGAATCGACTTTGAAGGTGTAAAAGAGCTTTTGGAAAAGAGAACAAAGGGAGACTATGGAATAGGTGAAGTAGTTACTCTTGATGAAGAAAGAAGAAAAATAATAGCAGAAGTTGAAAAGATGAAGAATAGACAAAAAACTGTTTCTAAGGAGATACCTAAGCTTAAGAAGGAAGGCAAAGACGCTTCTGCTGTACTTAATGAAATGAAGGAACTATCAGAAAAAATAAAGGGTTTAGATGCTAAACTAAAGGATGTAGATGGGGAGATAAAACAAACGCTGCTTAGTATACCGAATACACCTCGAAAGGATACGCCCCTTGGTAATAGCGATGAGGACAATGGATTAGTTAAAACCTGGGGAGAACCTACGAAATTTAAATACCAGCATAAAGCTCATTGGGATATTGGTATAAACTTAGGTATATTAGATTTTGAAAGGGCATCAAAGATTACAGGTTCAAGGTTTACTGTATTAAAAGGAGCTGCAGCTAAACTCGAAAGAGCACTAATTAATTTTATGCTTGACCTTCATACTGGCGAGCATGGATATGAAGAAGTACTGCCGCCATTTATGGTAAATAGAGACAGCATGACGGGAACTGGTCAGCTTCCAAAGTTTGAGGATGATATGTTCCATCTACCGAGTAAGGACTATTTTCTAATACCTACTGCTGAGGTGCCTATAACTAATTTATACATGGATGAAATACTTGATGGAGTCAATCTCCCTATTTATCATACAGCATTTACACCATGCTTTAGAAAAGAAGCAGGCTCTGCAGGCAGAGACACAAGAGGTCTTATTCGGCAGCATCAATTTAACAAGGTTGAACTAGTTAAATTCGTTAGACCAGAGGAATCTTATAGTGAGTTAGAAAAATTACTTGCCAATGCTGAAGAAGTTTTAAAGAGACTAGAGCTTCCCTATAGAGTTGTAAGACTTTGTGGTGGTGATTTAGGCTTTGCTTCAGCAATGACCTATGATATAGAGGTTTGGATGCCAAGCTATGATAGATACCTAGAAATTTCTTCTTGTAGTAACTTTGAGGATTATCAAGCTAGAAGAGCTAATATTAGATTTAGACCAGAACCAAAGGGTAAAGCCCAGTTTGTACACACACTAAATGGCTCAGGATTGGCAGTAGGAAGAACATTAGCTGCAATCCTTGAAAACTATCAACAGGAAGATGGAACAGTTGTAATTCCAGAGGCTTTAAGACCATATATGGGCGGATTAGAAAAGATAACTAAGTAAAGCAAAGACATCTTACGAAGCTTTGTTGGTTAGTAGTTCGTAGTAGATTATAATATTGATGGTTGTTTTAATAATTTTTACGAATTACTTTCTTATAATAAAATTGGATATTGCATACTACAAAGGCACTATGAATATTCTAGAATTTTTATATTCATAGTGCCTATTTTAAATTGATAAAACTGAATAAAATAATTATTTAATTGAAATATAATTATCAAAAACTATCTGAGACCATCCTTCTAGATAATCGTAGTATTCTGAAAGTTTTTCTTTATTTATCCACTCACCAGTCATTTTTTCCGTTTCTAAAACCTCAAAATCTAAGCTGCTTGCTTCTAATATGTATAAAAAGCCTACATGAATCTTTCCTACATCGCTAGTTTGATTGTTGATTATGCCGGAAAAATTGAGGCTGAAGGGTTCTCTAATGGATATTTCTTCATTTAGCTCTCTATAAAGACCACTCATTATTATATTTTCGTATTTTTCAGATGAATCAGGATTTATATGTCCCCCTACTCCTAAGGAATATTTACCATGAAGTCTCGTTTCTGTTTGTTTATTTAATCTCTTAAGAAGTAAGAAGGAATCATCCTTTCTTACTACGATATATGGAATGATTTGCCTATAGTCATAATCATGTTCAACTATATCCCTATCTAAAAAGGAATGATTTTTAATTACTAGATCAAAAATCAAATCGTTATTATCTGTAATGAGACCGTAGGATATATCTTGGAAATAGCCTTCAAGTAAGTCCTTATGGACAACCAATACCTTTTCTGCCATTTGATTAACTCCTCCATGTTAATATAGTGTATAAATTTTGAAAAAGATTAAGCTCTAATAATTTTACCATAAATGAGAGGTGAAAATTAATTGAAAATTTTATATTTATCAAAAAGTAATATATAATAGAATGTACATGGAGGAGTGGAAAAACTATGGCAAAAAGAGAAATACTTCTACTTGGAAGTGAAAACCTATATAAAATATCTAAAGAAATTATAGAAAGTGATATAAAAAAAGCAGAGCAGATTCTTGAGGATTTACATGATACAATGATGAGCTTTAGAGAAAAATATGGCTTTGGCAGGGCAATAGCTGCCCCACAAATAAATGAAGCATATAGAGTAATATATATGAACTTAGGTAATGAGTCCACGGCATTTATAAATCCAAAGCTTGAGCCTATTGGAGATGAAGTATTTGAAATGTGGGATGACTGTATGAGCTTTCCCGGTCTTGAGGTAAAGCTATGGAGATATAAAGCTGTTAGGGTTTATTATAAGGATTTAGGTTGGAATGACTGTGTTATTGAATTTGAAGATGATTTAGCGGAGCTGATACAGCATGAATACGATCATTTAGATGGAATACTGGCGGTACAAAGAGCCATTGATAATAAATCATTTAGAGTTAATAAAGATAAGTTAGGATGCTTTTAAAAAACCCTTTGATTAAGACAGCCATTCTTAGCTTAAAAATTAAAAAGACATTTGAGCTTTTAACCAAATGTCTTTTTAAAGATAACCAACACTAAAACTTAAAATAAATTTCAAAGAAAATAATGAACGCTTCTGCATTTTTTATTTGAAATTTATTAAACTTTAAAGTTGGTTA